>PUKM01000161.1 GCA_003552325.1 Natrialbaceae archaeon
CCGACCGAGACCGACGAAGACGCGAGACGCCACGACGCGGTGTTACGTGCGCTCATGTTCGAGGGCGACGGCCGAACGGTCGTGCCGATGCGCTTCGGAATGGTCTTCGACAGTGAGCGAGCACTGAAGAACGTCCTCCGTGGTGGCCGCGGGGCGTTCCGACGAGCGCTCAACGGTGTCGAAGACCAGATCGAACTCGGTGTCAGTCTCGTTCGACCACCCGAAACGTCGATCCAGTCGGGACCGCTCGAGGAAACGGTCTCGGCTGAACTCGATCCACTGGCGACGGACTACGTCGAAAACGACCGCTATAGCGACCGTCTCTTGCTCAACCGGTCGTATCTCGTCCCTCGAGCGGAGCAAGAACAGTTCGACGAGGCGGTAGCCGCCGTAGCCGACACCACAGACGAGGTGCTGGTTCGCTACACCGGCCCATACGCGCCATACTCTTTCGTCGACATCCAGGTGGGGGCATCACGATGAGCCGTCCCGCCCCTATCGCGGCGATCATCGTCGACGATCTGTTGATTCGGCCCTTCGTTGGCTTAGTCGAAACGCTGCACACGCTCGCCCTCAACGAACTGTACGACCTCGAAGAACTCCAGAACGAACGAAAGGAACTCCGCCTTCGGTACGAACTCGGCGAACTCACAGAGGAGGAATACCAGTCTCAGCGTGAGGCACTCGATGCGGACATCGAACTCGCTCGAGAGGTGCACGAGGAACTCTCGAGTGGTCGCGTGGAGGTGAAAACGTGACTCGAGAACCCGGTTCGGATGGCCCAGAGCGTGATCCCGATGAGGACCCGGAACGAGACCACTCCCCGGGTGGTGAGATGCTCGGGCGTCTCTTCGATTTACTCGAGGCACTCGAAGCACGTGGGGCGTCGACCGATACCTCGGTGCGTGACTCTCCAGGGAGGCGACCAGCTGGCACACCCCACTCACGCAAGGTGGATTTCGACGTACAGATCGGGTCGCTTTCGGATATGACTAGTCCTTCATCTCGCTCTCAGTCTCGCTCTTCACCGCCCAATACCGCGGTTACGACCCACCGAACTGACGACGCGCTCGAGGTCGTTGTGGACGTTGCAGGGAGGGATCCTGCGGATATCCGGGTGGGGCTCGAGGCGCAAGAACTGATCGTAGCCGTTGAGGACCGTGTTCTCGCCAGCATCGACGTTCCCTGGTCCGAAACGAAGGAAACAGCAATGATCAACAACGATATTCTCACCGTATCTGTCGAGCCGACAGATGCAGAGGTGGTATCATGACCCCATCCCTTGCGGCGGATGGTGGAAGCACCGACCTCGGTAAGACGGTCGAACGTGGGGAGGCGGCCCTCGAAGGAGTCTCCAACCATCTCGAAGGTGTCGACAGCCTCGATGCGCTCGATGCCGAGACGTGTGACGCGGTTGAAACCGATCTGGAGACTCTTCGGACCGTTGCAGAGGAACTCGGTGATGTGTTCGAGACCGTCGACCTCTCGGAACTCCAATCTGCGGTCGACGGCGACGACGTGTTCGAGGCGGTCGAAGACGAGGAGGTCCTTTCGTCGCTCTCCGAGGGCGACATCGGGGGCGCTGTCGACGTGACCGCCCTCTTCGACGCCGTCGACCTCATCGAGGCGTGGAACGCGAGTGAACTCGTCGACCTGGTCGAATCGGGTCGCGAACTCGCCGATGCGACGGACGCCATCGGCGGGGACGATGACGATAGCGGACTGGGCATGGACCTCGAGTTCGACGGCGAAGACGCTCTCGAGGGACTGGACGCTGATCCACTCGAGAATCCCGAGTACGTTCAGGTCGCAATCCAACAGGGAGCGATCGACGCGATCGACGCCGTCCGAAGCGCGTTGCTCGAGGCCCACGAGACGTTCGAAAACGTCTATGAGTGGAATCGTGAACGGATGCGTCGGACCGACCGTGGAACGAACTCTCGAAATCCGACGGCTGCGTCGACAATGCCCGTCGACCGTGCTGACCTCGGCAGCGACGGCCTGTATTCGACCGTCCCGACATCGGTACGCCACTCGACGGCTCCGGCGCGTCGGCGGATTTACGGCCGTCGGTTCAAAATCGAGCGTGAGCGACAGCGGGGTGAGCGCTAATGGTCGATGCTGTCCAGCCAAGTCGCCAACAGTCTGACCTCGCTGACGTCCTGGAGATGCTCCTGGACAAAGGAATCGTGATCAACGCCGACATTGCGGTCTCCATCGGTGACACACAGCTGCTTGGGATTCAGGTCCGCGCAGCGATCGCGTCGTTCGAAACGGCAGCGAAGTATGGCCTCGAGTTCCCAGAGGGGACGAATATGCGACGCGTGGCGGAGGCAGTTGGCGATCCGGAACTGGCGGAGATGGAGCGATCAGCCCCTCCTATCGCCCCGGTCCACGGTGTCAACGTCACCGGGAAGGAGCGGCCAGCAGCCACCGTTGAACAGCCCGAAACTGGCACGGATGACGGTAACTCGAGTGGTGACGGCAGTGACGATGGCAGTGCGGAGGCGGATACAGCGTCCGACGCCGACTCGTCCTCGAGCACCGGTGCCGACGAGGAGGCAAGTGACAACGAGTCAGATGGGGACGAGTCAGGTGAGGACCAATGACACGTATCGACGTCGGCGACGGCGAAAACACGAGACAGGGGCTTTTGACCCTCGTCATCACCGTCGTCGAACTCCTCCTCGAGGCGATGCAACGCGAAGCCGTCCGCCGAATGGAGTCACCCGATCTCTCTCCGGAGGAAGTCGACCGACTTGGTCGGCAACTCGCTGCTATCGAAGCCGAAATCGAGCAACTCAAAACCGACGAGGGTATCGAAGAAGGCGTCGACGATCTACGGATGGAACTCGACGGCCTCGTCGAGGATGCCATCGCCAGACTCGATGTCGATGCCGAATCGCTCGAGCACCCCGGCCAGGCCGTCATCGGCGGTGATGATGATGGCTCCTGAGCAGCATCAACCGCCGAGTCTCGAACACGGACGGTACGTGTATTGCGTGGTGGATGCGAGTGGTCGCGACCTGGCTGCCAGTACGCCCACACTCGACGTGACCGGGCTCGAAGACGAACCTGTTCGTTTGATGCCGATCGAATCTGACGCGAGGAACGAAAGCAGAGAGAGTTCGGAACCCACGCCGGCAGCCGTCGTCCACGACTGTACTGACGTCTACGATACCGACGACATGCGCCAAATCAAGCGCTGGGTGGTCAATCATCAGCGGGTTATTGACGCTGCAGGCGACCAGTTCGGCACCCCACTCCCCTTTCAATTTCACACAATCTTGCGGGGGACTGACGACGCTGTCCGTCACTGGCTCCGCGAGCAACAGCAGTTACTGATCGACGCACTCGAGTCCATCGCCGGGCGGTGGGAATACCGAATCGACGTGATCGAGCGGGAACCACCCTCCCGTGAAACGCTCCTCGCTCGAGACCCCGAACTCGCTGCCCTCCAGTCCCAAGCAGCGGAGGCCTCCGAGGGCCGGGCCTTCCTGCTCGAAAAACAGGTCGAACAGGGCTGTAAACGATTGCGGAAATCTCGCCATACGGCGGTCAGAGACGAACTGCAGTCGACACTCGCGGACCATGCAGATGCGGTTCACGAGTTAGAACGGCGCCCGGGGGTCGACCTGGGCGGGGTCTTCGAAACCGATGAGATGAGTGACGGTGACTCTATCTGTCGCTTTTCGGTGCTTGCAGACGACGACGCAGCGTCCACGATAGGCACCGCCCTCGACGAAGTCGCGGCCAAACCCGGCCTCGAGGTCCGGTTTACAGGTCCCTGGCCACCGTTCTCGTTCGCACCGACGTTCGACGAGGAGGGACCAGCATGAAACCGACTCGATCCGATGACGCCATCGTCGACGTCCTCGACGTACTCCTGCGTGACGGCGCGGTGATCCGTGCGGACGTGATTATCTCCGTCGCCGACATTCCATTGATCGGTCTCACGCTCTCGGCAGCGATCGCTGGCATGGACACCATGACCGAGTACGGGCTCTTCGAACAGTGGGATATGGACCGACGGGCACGCGCCGTGGAGCGACGCCGTCACTATCCCGAACGGACGGTGGCTACTCGAGGCGGGCGAACTGATTGAGGGCGTAGACCGTTCGCAACACGTCGACGCTCTTTCCGCGGTCGAACACCAGTTCGTCGGATCTGATCACGTGATCGAGGGTGTCTCGAGAGGCGTGCTCGGGGGCGGCCGCGATGCCAGCATCGTTCTGTCGGGCCCACTCCATCACCCGGAGGTCACTCTTTGAGTCACCCATGACGAGCGCGAACGGTTCCTCGACGCCGAGTACGCCGAGGGCGCGTTCGACGCCGGCGACCTTGTTGAGTTCGAGGCTCCCGATTTCGGCCGCATCGGCTTCGTAGTAGGCGACGTCGATCCGCTCGAGGATCGAGGTGAGTTCGTCGGGGACGTCCTCGAGCGACCGATCGGGATAGGAGCCACGTTGCTCGAGGACGCTCCGTATCTCGGGGTCCTCGGACGCGTAAAACGCCCGTGTGGCTTCGACGACCGTAGATTCGTCCATAGCGGGGCCCACATCGAGCGCGCCACCAACGGCTCGAGCGAGAACGTCGATCATGTAGACGAGTGCCTGATCGATGATCGAGCGGGCTTCACTCGAGGCGGTCTCGTAATTCGGCTTCATCGTAACGTTGAACTCGTTTCCCTGGAGGTGACAGCCCCGCCGGAGGGGTTCCGGTGCCTCGGGCAAGAGGGTTGCCCGGAGTGTGTCGAAAATGTCACGAATTTCGTCATCGAGATCCTCGTACAGGAGTTGTTTCGTGTCAGCACCGTGACCAGGGGTGAACACCCCGTTCCCGGCCTCGTAGACGATCGAGAGCGACCCTGAGTGGACGATTTCGCTCCCCAGCCCCTGTATTGCAAACCCCTTGACGTTTTCTAGGGTCTGGCCGGTACAGATGACGATCGGCACACCAGCGTCGTGGAACTCCGTCAACACGTGTAAGGTCTCTCGGGGAATTTCGTTGTCGGTCCCACCGGCTGATCGAAGGGTTTCGTCGACGTCGAGCACCAACACGTTCACCGGACGTTCGTATTTGGTCTCGAGATCGAGCGCGGTGAAGGCCTGATCGCGTGTCGTTCGTGAGGCGACCTCGGCGAACGTCTCACCAGCAGCAAACGTCGACCGGATCTCGTCTTTCCGTTCCTCGAGTTCATCACTGGCGTCTTGCCAGTGCTTGAGGGCGACCCTGGAATCGACAGGCGGGAAGAGGTCGACGAACTCTTGGTACTCTCGGAGTGTCTTCGTGTCGAACTCATCGTAAAGCTGGTAGACGAGATCGTAGCGTTGCATGTCACGGCCTGTGTTGGGCAGGGGGTTAATCGTTTCTTGTCCACCCACTCCGCAGGCCCCCTCAGGACAGTCGAATCGCCATCTCCTGTTCGAAACTCTCGGCGCCACAGAGTTCGAACCCGACCCGTTCGTACAGCGCAATCGCCGGCCCGTTCCACCGTTCGACAGTCAACCAGACGTGATCGACGCCGAGGTGGCATGCGTGACCCAGGAGATGCTCGAGTAACTGTGTCCCAATTCCGCCTCGCTGGTATTCCTGGAGGACGAAAATCGCGAGTTCCCACTCAACGTCGTCGTACGACTCGAGCGAACTCGGATCGTCGGTGTCGGGAACGAGCGTCGCGTGGCCGATCGCGACCCCGTCGTGGGCGGCGATCACGTTAATACCGTTCTCGAGGAGTGGACCGAGCCAGTTTCTAATTCGCGATTCGTTAGATGGAGGAATGCCCTGGGCTCGATCAGCCGGGTCGAACTGGACGTACATCTCGGTCAGGGCCTCGAGCGGAAGATCCGTGATGTCTGTCTCTTCTGGTCTCTCGTGTTGGTCGACGGCGACCAGTTCGATTTGTCGGCCCTCCGGGTCAGTGTACGTTGCTGGCGGCGCTGGAAACGGCCCAGCGCGCTCGTCCGGATAGGTTCTGGAATGTGGTTCACGCATACTATCTAACCAGTTTGACCGTCATCGTCGCGTTTAGGAGCACGAACTCGGTGACCGGGCCCAGCCGAACCTTCCCCATCGGACTCCGCGTTCCACCGCCGATTACGAGTTGATCGACGTCCTCAGCTTCGGCCAGTGAGACGAGCTCGCTGCCAGGGTCGCCCTCGAGGACGTGGATGTCGGCCTCGATACCAGCATCCTCGAGAGCCGTCGTTGCCAGGTCGACGACTTCGTCGGTCGAGCGTGCTGCCTCGGGTTTTTCGACGACACCGATCACTAACTCGTCACCCGCTTCCTCGGCCCGCTCGAGCGTGGTTTCGAGTGTCTTTACCGACTCGTCACTTCCCTCGAGTCCCAACAGGACGTGCATACCTCCTTGTGTGACCGCCGACAGGAAAACCGTTGCGCCGGTCTCTCGCTTTCAAGGGTCTATTCGAACACGTATTCACGGAGTATCCGTGATCGGGCTCTCGTTTGCTCCCAAGTCATCAGCCGCTCGAGCGAGCAACCGTGCGAGGCGAAGCGGCTCTGGACGGCCACCAACGGGAGTGAACGCCCGAACGTACCGGTCGGCGTCCGCTCGCTCCAGACCAGCAGTACGGACGTACACCGTTTCGCTCTCCCTGCGGTCGGTATCGGGTCCTGCCTCGAGCTCGATGGCTCGCCGTGGTGGCAGCGTTCGGTATCGGTCCAGTCGTGCGGTGAGTTCGGTTCCCGAAAACGCGTCCCCGAGGCCATCCTCGAGCCCGTCGCTCGATTCGAATGTGACGGCGATGACGGGTATCCCAGTGGCTTCGGCGATGGCCTCGATATCGACGAGGTTGTACCACGCGGGGGCAACGGCGCCGAGAAGACAGACACGAGCGTCGGGCCGATCGAGACGCTCGAGGAGCTCGATACTCGAGGCGGTCGCATCGAGCCCGCCGACGGTACAGCGGCCGTAGGCCACGCCGTCGAGGACGCGATCAGCGCGGACGACGGCGGCGGCGAGGGTACTCTCCTCGGCCCCAGGGGTGTACGACTCGGCGATCCCGACCGCTCGGACGCCTAGAACGAGGCGATCACTCACCTTTGATCTCTTTGAGACGGTCGAGCAGTTCGTCGCTCGAGGCGCCGTTTTCGAATTGGATGGTTCCCTCGTGGTCGTTGTCACTGGTCTGCACGGCATCTTGCTCGTCAAAATCCGTGTCGACATCTCGTTGTTCGGATTCGTCGTAGCTACCGAATCCCATACATTCATATATGGGTTTCACGGCCACATAAGTGTCACGTTAGTCGTGTGAACATGACCCACACGGTCACTCAGCTAGACCTTGTTCTCCGCTCCCTTTCTACCGGGCATCGACCTCCAGCATCCTTCTCACTGCAGCGAGCGATGGTATTATGTGCTCGAGTCGGATCAATGCGGCCGTGAACGTTCGACAGGTCATCCCGAAAGACGCGATTCCGAGTCTCGATGCACCGACGTTCGGCACGGCGTATGACGGTGATGGCGAGGACAACGTGATCGTCCTCGATGCCTCACCACCGAAGGCGTATCCGCTCCGAATACTCGACTATCACGAGATCGTCAACGACACCGTCGACGAGACCGAACCGATTGCCGTCACCTGGTGTCCACTGTGTGCCAGTGCGGTGGTTTACGACCGGCGGATCGACGGGCAGACGCTCACGTTCGGTGTGAGCGGAAAACTTGCCGACGATGATCTCGTCATGTACGACCGGGAGACTGATTCCGAGTGGAAACAGTCCGCGGGGACGTGCATCGATGGCGAGTATGCGGGAGCGCAGCTACGCGCTCGCCCAGGCGCGGTGATGCCGTGGGACTCGTTCCGCGAACAGTATCCGGATGGCCTCGTTCTCCAGCCGCTCGAGGACGCACGGAGCGAGGCAGCGAGCGATGACGACACGCCAGCCGTGATCGATTACGATGACCGTCCGTACGCTGGGTACTTTGACGGCGATGGGTTTGGTCTGGCGGCACACCGTGGAAATCCCGATACGCGAACCTGGGAACGGGAGGACATCGAGCCGAAAACCGTCGTCCTGGGAATCGAGGTGGACGATGAGGCTGTCGGCTTTCCGCTCCCTCGAGTGGTCGATGCAGGTGGTGTCGTCCATGAAAGGGTCGCCGGAACTGACGTCGTGGTGTTCGCCACCACTGACGGTATACACGCATTCGAAAATCCAGGGTATACGTTCGAACGTGGCTCGAATAGTCAGTTCTGGGCCGATTCCGTCGCATGGAACGGGGCCACAGGCGAGGCGACTGACGGCCGCCAACTCGTGCGGCTCCCGGCCAGACGACTGTTCGCGTTCGCCTGGCAGGACGACCATGGTGCTGATGCGTTTTTTACTTATAATAGCCACTGAAAGTCATTGCACACACCCTCACGATACCCTCGCTCAGAACCGGTGATAGACCGTTTCAAACCCTCTCGCTGTGAGGGTGTGTACATCGTTTCACTCGTTATTATAATACGCCGCCGCCGACGCCCCTCTCAGCGCATTCGTCTCTTCCGATCAAACGGCTGTCCGAGACAAGCGCTTTTGCCTTGCGCGCACGGAGAACCCCTATGGACGTCCATCACGTCACCGCCGACGCAACGGAGTTCACGTGTAACGCATTTCTGGCCCCCGAGGGACGCCCGACGCTCGTCGACCCCGGCGCAATGGACGGCGTCGTCGATGTCATCCGCGAACACACAGATACCCTCGAGGCAGTCATCATCACGCACCAACACGGGGATCACGTCGCTCAACTCGAGGCAGTCGTCGATGCGTTTGGCCCCGATCTCGAGGTGTACGCCGCTGCCGAACACCCCAAACGGACGACCCCGCTCGAGGATGGCGACACGGTCACGATCGGCACTGAGTCGTTCGAGGTTGTCCACACGCCGGGTCACGCTGACGACCACGTTTCGCTCGTTTCGGAAACCACGCTCTTCAGCGGGGATGTCGTCGTCCACAACGACGGCGCGTTCGACTACGGGAGTTTCGGACGGACGGACATGCCTGGACAGTCTCGAGAGACGTTAATCCAGAGCATCGAGCGCCTGCTCGAGCGCCTCCCTGGCGGCGTCGAACACCTCTATGCGGGCCACGGCGAGGTATTCACCGGCGACGTACAGGACGTCGTGGAGACGGCCCTCGAGCGGGCCGAGAAGCGTGAGCCGAAGTATCCCGAGTGATAGCCTCGGATTTGCGAGACATACGGTGTGCAATGTGGCCATACGCGGCAATATCTACGCGAGGACAGGCAGATTTTAGGGTCACAGCCCGTTAGCGAGGGTATGCGGGAAGCCGACGAAACGACACGACAGCGCCTGGCTGAGGCACTCCGAGCAGAACCTGCAACGCCGAGTGCCCTGGCCCGAGAATTCGATCTGACGACCGGGGCAATCCTCTCACACGTCGAGCACGTTTCGCGCTCGCTCGAGCCTGCGGATGAGGAGTTTCTCGTCGCCCCGCCAACCTGTCGTGAGTGTGCGTTCGATACGTTCGACGATTTGTTGAACGTCCCCTCGCGTTGCCCCGATTGTAAGAGCGAAGCCGTCGACGAGCCGGTCTTTACGATTCAAAAACGATGAGTATCTGGTGAGGCGATAACCGGAAACTAAGTCGACACGAATATCACGCTCCGAAGCGACGATGA
>PUKM01000204.1 GCA_003552325.1 Natrialbaceae archaeon
ACCCTCGCGGCTGCGGTGGCAACGACGGAAGCCGCTCGAGCCGTCGGCGTCGACGCGGCGATCAAGTGGCCAAACGACGTGATCGTGCCACGGGATGGGCAGGGACACGAGTACGACAAACTCGCAGGCATCCTCACGGAGATGGAAGGGGAAACCGACCGTATCGAATGGCTCATCGTCGGCATCGGGTGTAACGTCAATATCGACCTCGGGGAACTCCCTGAGGGAGCCACGAGCGTCCAGGCCGAGGTCGGAACGGTCGACCGGCGGGCCTTCGTTCAGGCGCTCCTCGAGCGATTCGAGCAGTATCGCACTGACCTCGATTCGGTGACGGGCGGCTGGCTCGAGCACACGGCAACAATCGGGCAACGTGTGCGCGTCGAAATCGGTGAGCAGACGGTCGTCGGAGATGCTGTGGATATCACGGAGATGGGTGCACTGGTAGTTGAGACGGAGGACGGCACCCAAACGGTGAGCGCCGGTGACTGTGATCACCTTCGGCCGGTGAGCACCGACGGTCTAGACGAGTCCGGCTCGTAGCTGTCTTGCTGGCTTGAACCACGGGATCTACACAGTGCGCTGACAAACGACCCGTTCCTGGAGTGAAGAGACAGACGATAGAATTCACCTCGAGGGGGAGAACGGGCTTTTCCGACAGCCGTTATTCGTTGTTCGGCTACGGTAATGGCACGAAATACGGCGCACAGCGGGGAAAACGTTATTCGACGGATGCAGAGGCGTTCTGGCCCGATTCTGACTCTGCCTCTGCGGTCCCGGTCGACGCCGTCACTGACTTTTCATCGACCCGGACAGTCAACACGGGGACACCGGCCCGACGAACCACGCGTTCGGTCACACTCCCGAGGAGGAGTCGGTCTATGCCACCACGCCCGTGCGTTCCCATCACAACGATATCGCAGTTTTCGGGCTGGGCTTCCGCAACGATCACCCGACTCGGTGAGCCCTCGAGGACGTCCGTCTCGACCTCGAGGCCGTCCGGGGCGAGTTCGGCAGCGCGGTCGACGGCTGCCTGTCCCTCCTCTCTGAGGGCGTCACTGATGCCATCCCACGCCGTTTCCATGGGGAGACCGCCGTAGTTAGCCGCGTTGACCACGTAGATCACGCGCGCGCTGGCGCCATGATGGATGGCCACGTCGAACGCGTGGGAGACGGCCCGTTCACCCTGTTTCGAGCCATCTGTCGGAACGAGGATCCGGTCGTACATGCGTTATCATAGAACATACTCGGGCCATTGATAAGAACGTTGGCTTCTGCACAGTAGAGCGGCGATGAACAAAGTATAAATTGGCAGTACTAACCAGTGATTACATCGCGACGCAACTGGGACGTGCTCGAGCAGGAACGATCACACCAGCGATGGTGCAGTTCGAGGCACGCGAAGGCTGTACGGAGGCAAAGGACGGAAAGCGGTTCCCGACGGATGTGCCGTGATCCCGGCCAACCAGGATGGCGTGGATCCCACGGCCATCGGCCGTGAGTTGGCGACGACAGTCACCGCGAACATCACTACCAGTGAACTCGAGGCTTCACCCGCGGCGGAGGTCAATCGACTGATGATTGGTACTCACGACCCGACCGAAGGAGAGCCGTTGTCCCTCGAGGAAGTAGTGGCTACACGAGGAACCGAACAGTTGCGGCTCTGATAGTGACTCGAGACTGTATCCGGGCTTGGGAACAACACACGCCAGTGCGGTGGATTGATTGTGGCCCCCTCCCTCGAGCAGCGTATGGACGAGCGACGTATCGTGCAGGTTGATGCGTTCACCGACGAGCCACTTACGGGAAACCCGGCCGGTGTCGTTCCCAATGCCTCGGGCCTCGACGCGGACCAACGTCAGGCGATTGCCCGGGAGATGGCGGTGAGTGAAACGGCTTTTCTCACCGAAGCCACCGACGAGGAAGCAGCGTGGCAACTGCGCTACTACACACCAACACAGGAAGTCGACCTCTGTGGTCACGCCACCGTTGGGACGTTCGGGTATCTCCTCGAGGCAGGTGAGATCGCTCCCGATACTGGGCCGGAACGACTCCGAACCAACATCGGTGTGCTCGAAATAACTGTCGACGAAGACGGCACTATCTGGATGACACAGGAACCGCCGACCATCGAACCGATCGAACAGGAGTATGCGGCCGTGGCGGACGCGCTGGGTGTCGATAAAGCAGCTCTCGAAGGGGCCTCCGCAGACCTGCCACTTGCGGTGGCGTCGACGGGATTACCGTTTTTGATCGTCCCGATCACCTACCTCTCAGACCTTGGGGCTGCCGACCCGGACATGACGGCCGTCGCCGCCCTCACAGAACGGTTCGATGCCGCCGGTGTGTACCTGTTCACCTTCGACACGCTCGAACCGACATCGACGGCCCACGGGCGAATGTTTGCGCCCGGAGCCGGCGTGCCAGAGGACCCGGTGACAGGGACAGCCAGCGGCGCTGTGGCGGGCTATCTCGAGCGCTACGGTGCCTTCGATCCGCTCCCTGAGGAACTCGTGCTCGAGCAGGGCCACTATCTCGATCGACCCGGACTCGTTCGCGTGCGCCTCGAGAACGGTATTCCACACGTTGGGGGAACCACGGTCACCGCACTCGAAGGGCGGATTCGCGTCCCTGAATCGGACGGTGACGATATCCTCGAGGCCTGAGACGGTTACCCAAGCGGGTCGTTCCGGGAACTCATTTCGGCGTCAGTTCGGTCCGCGGTGGTGGACGACTGCTCGTCGTCCGTGGGGTGACCGGTCTCGGCCTCCCTCTCGTCGTGAGTACTGTCTGCACCTGCCCCATCGTCGGTTGATCGATCCAGTGGCCGACGGCCAGCAACCCCACTAGTTGACGAGGATGTATCGAGCGTCTTCCCCTCGTCCAGAACCGTTTCTTCGTCGAAAGCTGCGGCGTGTTCCGTGCGTTTGAGTTCTTGGACGCTCCGACGGATTTCTTCGACGTCCTCCTCGAGCGTGGCTAACTGGTCGCTCAATCCCTCGAGTAACTCACTGCGGAGTCCCTGACGGTCGAACTGGCGAGCGGCTTCCGCGCCTGCAGCCTTGGGAAGGGTATAGAACAGCGCGAAGGCTTTGCCAAACTGCCAGAGAGCGATACCCAGGACGGCGAATACGACGGTGAGTGCTGGGTTTACTCCCTCGAGGGCGTCTCCCGGGGCAGTGGGATCTGCCAATAGGGTGTTGATCGAGTCCCAGAACCCAGCGAACACGCCGAAAACGACGAGGAGTGTGCCCCCGATAAACGAGGCGGTGACGACGCCACGGTACACAAGTGCATATTTGATGGTGGCCTTGGCCATAGCCGACACTCACACTCAACTACTATAATCACTCTGGCTGACACTCCACTGACCGTAAGGAAAGTCCCAAAATCTGTCACCAGCGTCGAGAAAGTCATTCGGTTTCGAGTTGGTAATTATCACGATCGTTCGGAACCTTCTTTATCGAAAGCGATGTCTCCTCACACACAGATGGCAGTACTCTGGCTGGACGAGATCAGCGCCGATGACCTCGAAACCGTCGGTGGAAAGGGTGCCTCACTTGGGGAGCTGACGGGTGCAGGGCTTCCCGTCCCACCCGGGTTCGTGGTAACTGCGGGCACATACCGCCGGTTTATCGAGGATGCTGGTATCGATGCCGAACTAATGGACCTCATCGATATCGATGTCGAGGACTCGAGCGCGCTCGCCGCAGCCGCCGACGGGGCCCAACGACGTATCGTCGAAACACCGTTCCCCGAGGAGCTTCGCGAGGAAATACTCGAGGCCTACCGGCGTATCGGCGACGGAGACGCTTTCGTGGCGGTTCGCTCATCGGCCACCGCTGAAGACCTCCCCGACGCCTCCTTCGCCGGGCAACAGGAGACGTTCTTGAATATCACCGAAGACCAATTACTCGAGCGCGTCCGCCAGTGCTGGGCGTCCCTGTTCACGCAGCGAGCGATCTATTATCGTCAAGAGCAGGGCTTCGATCACTCCGTGGTCAACATTGCGGTCGTCGTCCAGCAAATGGTCGATGCCGACCGTTCCGGAGTCATGTTCACCAGCCATCCATCGACGGGCGAGCCGACGATGATTATCGAGGCTGCCTGGGGACTCGGGGAAGCCGTCGTCTCCGGCGCTGTGTCACCCGACAATTACGTCGTCTCTCGAGCGGATGGGTCGGTCGAGACGACCATTGCGGATAAAAAGGTGATGCACGTCCGTGACGAGGAGACCGGTGAAACCGTCGAACGCGCGGTTCCGGACGACGACCGCAAAAAGCGAGTGCTCTCCGATGTGGCCCTCGAACAGTTAGTCGAACTCGGCGAACACGTCGAATCGCATTACGACACGCCACAGGATGTCGAGTGGGCGATGGTAGATGATGAAGTCTACATGCTGCAATCACGTCCAATCACGACCATCGATGGTGGGTTCGATCTGGATGCGGCTGCGAGCGACTTCGAGGCAACGGAGCCGAGTCTGTCAGATGGCAGTGGTGTCCAACAGACCGGAACAAACGCCACTGAAACCAGTGAACGAGGTGACCTGTTACTCGATGGGCTCGGCTCGAGCCCCGGCACTGCCAGTGGCGCAGTCAGAATCATCCGAAAGCTCGACGAACTCGATAAAGTCGGGACTGGAGATATCATCGTCACGGAAATGACGACCCCCGATATGGTGCCAGCGATGAAACGGGCAGCCGGCATCGTCACCGACGAGGGTGGGATGACCAGCCACGCGGCGATCGTTTCCCGTGAACTCGGCGTCCCGGCCGTGGTCGGGACCCAAAATGCGACGAGCCTGCTCGAGGACGGCCAGCAGATCACGATCGACGGCGACAAAGGGACGATTTTCGAGGGCGCTGCGACCGTCAGTGAGGAACGCGAACCAGTTGAAGAGGTTCGTCCGCAAGCACCGGTCAAACCGATGACGGCGACAGAAGTGAAGGTCAACGTCTCGATCCCAGAGGCCGCACAGCGGGCCGCAGCGACGGGCGCCGACGGTGTGGGCTTGTTGCGGATCGAACACATGATCCTCTCGTTGGGGAAGACACCAGCGAAGTTCATCGAGGATAACAGCGAAAACGCCTACGTTGGTGAACTCATCGAGGGCATTCGGGCCGTCGCCGACGAGTTCTATCCGCGTCCGGTACGCGTCCGAACGCTCGATGCCCCAACGGACGAGTTCCGCGAACTCGAGGGAGGCGAGGGCGAACCGGTCGAGCACAACCCGATGTTGGGCTATCGGGGAATCCGCCGCAGCCTCGACAGGCCCGAGGTGTTCGCCTACGAACTCGAGGCGTTCCGGCGGCTCTACGACATGGGGTACGACAACGTCGAGATCATGTTCCCACTGGTCAACGACGCCGAGGACGTCTATCGTGCCAAACGAGAGATGGAGAAGGCAGGGATTGACCCACAGAAACGCAAGTGGGGCGTGATGATCGAAACCCCAGCCTCGGCGCTTTCGGTGGAGGAGATGGCGCAGGCTGGCATCGACTTCGCGTCCTTTGGGACGAACGACCTCACCCAGTACACGCTCGCTGTCGACCGGAACAACGGCAACGTCGCTGACCGGTTCGATGAGCTTCACCCAGCCGTCCTGACGCTCATCGGAGACGTGATCGAGACCTGCCGCGAGTACGATGTCGACACCAGCATCTGCGGTCAGGCGGGGTCGAAACCCGAAATGGTCCAGTTTCTCGTCAACGCTGGGGTGAGTTCGATCTCGGCGAACATCGACGCCGTCCGAGACGTCCAACACGAGGTCAAGCGCGTCGAACAGCAGTTGCTGCTCGAGTCGATTCGGTAACGGTCAAAAGACGGCTCCCGCGCCAGGAACAGGTTGCTGGCACGCGAACTGCTCCGGTACTGGATGACGGTCGTCGGGAGCCATCTTGATGTAGATGCTCGAGTGATAAAAATCCTTCCAGCGATGTCAGCTCCCGGTGACTTTTTTCTCGGGACGGAGATGTCTATACAAGGTTTGCCTGACATCCCGGCTGCCGGTACTATCCCTCAAACGGCAAGCCCTCGAGGAATGTGTCACTCTGATAGTCGAGATGGTCGAGACGAGGTCCGAGCAGTTCTCGCACCAGTGCAACGAACGGGTTGGTCTCACCCTCGCCAACCAGCCCAACTTCCGTTCGCTCACCGTCTCGTGTCTCCCAGAGGCCAACGACGAGATGTGTGCGGTCGACGAAGATGAGACGGCTGATCGTTGGATAGTCATCGGCTTCGTGGAGCCAGTCAAACTGTGGCTCCCAGACAGTGGCTTCGGGTAGCGATGACGAAAAAAACTCCCTGGCGTCTTTCGATTTCGCCCCTGCATAAAAAGAGACGTTACGTTCGATAGCCTGTTCAGCATGCGGGAGACAGTCCTCGTGGAGGAGTTCACTCGAGGCGTATATTAGGAACACCTCCTCTTTCGCCCTGTCTGTCAGGGTTCGGGCATGACGATAGATCGCCTCGCTGCCCTCGAGGATACCCACAAACCGTGGCTCACTCGACCTGGATGCGTCGAGTGTCGACAGTACCGTCTCGAGTTGCTCGAAACCGTGCCACTCGGGACACTCCGGGGGGTACGTCTGTGGGTAGACGCGGCCCTCATCACGCTCGTACTGGAGAAGGCCAACACCATCGAGTTGTGGAAGTTGCTGGTGATGCAGGCGGATACGAACGTGCTCTTGTTGCTCGTCGATATCTGTGGGTTGGTACCTGAGAGTGTCCTTTGACAGCAAATGCGTAGCGAGGTCCTCGAGCGCTACTGGTTCGTCACGTTCAGCTAAATACCGAAGAATTGCTCGATTTGTGCCGTCCGCGAGGAGCCGAATTGCTTCATCTTCCGCGGATCGGTGCATGGTACACACTCACACTCAAGGCTCTTAAATATGTGTTTTCAGTGAAGTGATCTTCTCAGCGATTGTCGTGAGGAGCCGTTCGGTCACGAGCGTTGGCTGCGGTGTACCGTTGTCGAATCGATTTCGGCTTTTACGCTCAGCACTGAGTTGACACCAAACCCCTACCGCGGGCGATCGAGTGAAAACCGATCTCCAGCCCTCGCATACCAGGAGCCCGCGAGTCTGCCAATCGGATCGACGTGTTCGATATCGATCGTGCCACCTGTCGTGACTGAGTCATCTAGGTGGACGTACTGAACGTCTCCGAGGACCAGGGTTGAACCACCAACCGGGTGCAGTTCCCGGAGGGTACACTCGAGAGCGATCGGGCTCTTTTTCACCCGCGGCGGGTCGACGGTCACCGACGGCGCGCGCTCGAGACCAGCGTGGTCGAATTCGCTTTCGCCGGCCTCGAGTGTGGCGCTCGTCTCGTTCATCGCTGGGGCGAGATCCTCCGTGACGAAGTTCAGAACGAACTCGCCAGTCGCCTCCACGTTTCTCGGCGTGTCTTTCAGTCCATTCGCACCGTCGACGGGGGCAAAGAGGACGACCGGCGGATCGACCGATGCCACAGTCGCGAAACTGTATGGTGCGAGGTTGTCCGTGCCATCGGGATTGCAGGTACTCACCCAGGCGATCGCTCGTGGAACGATCGCACTCGAGAGCACGCGATACAGTGATCCCTCGTGTTCGTGAACGTCGATCGTCACGCTCGAGACGTCGTCACTGGAGCCCGGTGCTCGGTTCCCTTCCGTTGACCGTTCCTCAGCAGGTTCCATAGTGGGCACCCCTCTCGGCTGTCGTCCGCCGGTCTGGTCCGCCGATGACTGGGTGCGCGTTGTCGGGGTGTCTCATGGTGTGTGTACCCGGAGAATGTAGTTGCGCAATGTTAGCTGATTCGGTACCGAACTGCTATAGGCTCTCGTCACGAACGAAAGATATCGATGTCATCAGACCAGCATCACGGGCAGACAGCATCAACAGAGGGGACAAGGGACTCAGTGTGCCCAGTCGTCGAATCGATCGACCAGATCGGCTCGAAGTGGCGACTGGCCGTCCTCCACGAACTCCAGTCGGGTGAGTTCCGCTTCAACGAACTCAAGCGAGCCACCGATGCCAACGCCCGAACGCTTTCGCGCGTCCTCGAGGACCTGGGCGAACTCGGTTTCGTCGACAGACGGATCGAAGAAGACGCCCCCATCGCGACCTACTACAGCCTCACCTCGAAAGGGCGTTCGCTCGAGCCAGTGTTCGCTGAAATCGAGTGTTGGGCCGGCAGTTGGCTTGAGGACTGTCAGACCGACGACTGACTTCGTCCTGCCGGTAGGTAAGTTCTCAAAATACCACCCAGTGACGTGCAGATAACAGTACCGATGGTTCGTCGATCAGTCGGTCGGATCGAGCTCGACTAACTCGAGCGACCGGTTCAGATGACAGATATCGTGAGGCGGATCGCCGATAATTTCGCGGATCCGATACTCCTGGTCGAACTCGACACCGTCGGGAACACAGTAGGCGTGACTCGGGCAGTCGACGTACGGACACGGGCCACTGAGGCTCGCTTTCGAGCCACTGAAAGCGCCTTTCGTCGGCACGTTCGCCGTCACCGTGACCGGTTCGACTTCGACCGCCCGAACGCCGCCATCGTGCATCGCACACTCGAGCGTCTGGGCGTTTTCACGCACATCAGTGACGCGATAACGGCGGTCAGTTTCGAGATTGAGACACTGACTGCGATAGGGACAGCCGGCACAGCCGTCGGCTTCCCCCTCGTAGACGAACTCGGTGCCGGGGGTGGCGAGGCGCGTGCCGAGCAACGTGACGGTCGACATACTGACATAGTTCGTACCGCGGCTGGTTAAGTCTCACGTGAGCGAACTGCCCGCCGCGAGTACCGAAACTCTCGTGTCCGATGACCTTCCTCGCTTCTCACAGGGTCGGTTGCCACGTCATCGGTGAGGAGTTGAGTCGCTCGGCCCAGTCTTCGGTGACGAGAACCAGATCCTCGAGGCGAACCCCAAACTCGCCGTCGAGGTAAATACCCGGTTCGACACTGAACACCATTCCAGGCTCGAGTACCTGGTCGTTCCCCGCCACGATGTATGGTGGTTCGTGGACCTCGAGACCGACGCCGTGGCCAGTCCGATGGACGAACGCATCACCGTAGCCGGCATCCTCGATGATACCTCGGGCGACAGCATCGACCGATTCGGCCGTCACTCCCGGCTCGACGTGGTCGACAGCAGCCGCCTGGGCCTCCTCGACGATGGTATGGACCGTTTCGTAGCCATCCGGAGGCTCCCCATCGAACACGATCGTTCGGGTCTGGTCGCCAGGATAGCTGGCCGTTCCGCACTCGAGATCCGCGGAAACGTATGCGCCAAAATCGAGGACGACGGGGTCGCCCGTACCGATGACCGTCTCGTCGGGACGATGGTGTGGGCGGGCACCGTTCGGCCCTGCCCCAACGATGGTGTCGAACGAGGGACCGAGCCCACCCTCTTGCTCGAGCAAGCGGTCGATTTCTGTGGCCAATTCGCGTTCGGTCATGTCGATGATTGCCGCCCCTCGCTGTCTGAGGCGCATCGACACCCGGTCGGCAAGCTCACCAGCCGATCGGAGCGCCGCCCGTTCGACCGAGTCCTTCCTGAGACGGAGCGCCTCGAGTACGGTACTGGCGAGACCGTAGTGAGCGTCCGGAGCGAGTGACCGAATATCGTGGGCAAA
>PUKM01000093.1 GCA_003552325.1 Natrialbaceae archaeon
CCCTTCCTCGAGGAAGCACCGGACCGCGTTCGTGATGAGGTTCGTCGTCGTGATGTTGCCTGCGACGAGCAGGAGGATGCAGGTGCCGAGTGCCTCTTGTTCTGTGAGCCGGGTGCCGTCTTCGCGCTCTGCCGTCGAAATCGTGGTCAACAGATCGTCACGGGGTGAGTGTCGACGTTCCTCGAGTGCCTCGAGGAAGTACGCAGCCATCTCGTACAGCGATTGCTGGTACTCTTCGGCGACGGATTCGACGCCACTGGGCGACTCCGCGCTGGTCGAGGCAACGAGCGCATCCGACCACTGTTTGAAACGGTCGCGATCATCGCGCGGGACGCCGAGTACGTCCGCGATCACGATCACGGGCAACGGATAGGCGAGGTCGGCGACGACGTCGAGTGTTCCATCCGCAGCGAGGTCGGTGAGGAGTTCGTCGGCGATTTCCCGAATCCGGGGCTCCATCTCGCCGATTGAACTCGGGCGGAAGGCTTCTTCGACTACGCCACGGAGTTCGCCGTGTCGGGGTGGGTCCTGAAAGAGCATCGTTTCGAAGATGAGTTCATCCTCGGGTTGTTCCCCCGGCTGGTAGGTGTTTGCCTGGCGCAGGTCCACGGAAAACGTGTCGTCGTCGTCGAGCACCCGCTTGACGTCGTCGTAGCGGAACACGTCCCACGTACGGCGACTCGAGTCGTACCGAACCGGCTCGTCGTCGCGCATCTCACGGTACCACGGAAACGGCTCGAGCCATGCCTCGCGGCTCGAGAGCGCCTCTGGGAACGCCTGTAGCCCCTGTGGGTCAGCACTACTCATAGGACGTGACACGAGACCTGCAGGTAAATAGCCATCCTGGGAATTCACCGTCTGCGTCTCTGAAAGGAGGACCGCTGTCGAGAACCAGTAACCACGACAGTGCACCCGTCGAGCCGCAGTCGGTGGGCCTATGACTCCCCGACACACTGCGTAAATCATGGAAATCGACCCCTTCGGCCTCGAGCGCTGGTTCGCGAAGTACGAACACGATGCCGACATCATGCTCGCCGAGAGCGGCATCCGGAGTCTCCCCGCAGACCGGTTCGATACCGATCCTGGTGAACTCGGCTACGTTATCCCGACCGATGGTGATCCCGAACTCCGGGCCGAGGTCGGCGCTCGATACGGCCGCACAGCCGACGAAGTACTGTTTACCGTCGGCACACAGGAAGCCAACTTCCTCGCGTTTCTCTCGCTCCTCGAGGACGATGGCCACGCCGTCGTCGTGACGCCGACGTATCAGGCGCTGCACGCCGTTCCCGACGCCTTCGGTGACGTCACTCGAGTGGGCCTCGAGCCCCCGACCTGGGAACTCGACGTCGACGCCGTAGCCGATGCGATCCGACCAGAAACGAGCGTTATCGTCCTCAACAATCCGAACAACCCAACCGGGAGGTACCACTCGCTCGAGACGGTCGAGGCACTGTACGACCTCGCCGCGGACGCCGACGCCTATCTCCTCTGTGACGAAGTGTACCGATTGCTCGCCGAAGATCCCCTGCCGCCGGTCGCCAGCCTGGGTCCGCGTGGGCTGTCAACAACCAGTCTCACCAAAGCATACGGGCTCGCGGGCACCCGCTTCGGGTGGCTTGTCGGTGACCGCGAGGTGATCGAAGCCGCCTGGACCTGGAAGGATTATACCACTATTTCGCCCTCCCTGTTCGGCCAGCACATCGCCCGGCAGGCGCTCGGTGACGACGAAGACGCGATCCTCGAGGAAAACCGGGCATTGGCTGCGGACCACCGGGACCGAGTGCAGGCGTGGATCGATCGCAACGACCTCGAGTGGTACGACCCCGTCGGCGTCAACGGCTTCGTCACCGTTCCGGATGGGTTCGCCGACGGCACCGAATTCTGCCGGACCGTGGTCGAGGAGGCGAGTGTCGTCCTTGCACCGGGCGACCTCTTCGGTCACCCCGACTACTTCCGGATCGGCTTCGGCCTCCACACCGAGGAACTCGAGGAGGGCCTCGAGCGAGTGAGTGGGGTCCTCGAGACAAATCAGTAACTTCGCCTGAGTGGCGGTGAAAGAGGAACGGTCACCCGAATCAACACGAGCCCCACAACACGGGCGCTTCCGCCTCGCCCCCGTCATCGCCATTCTCGATCGCCTTGTGGAGGTCTCGAGTACGGAACGAGTCCTCAGTACAGAACCTCTCGGCGATCTCGAGCGGGACCGATACCCGTTGGCACAGGCGGGAGACGAGGAAGCCGTCGGGGCCGAAGACGAACTGAACGTCGTAGTGACGAATCCGATCCGTCCAGACGGCGTCGGTATCCCCGGTCGGATCCACAGCTGTCGACTCGAGGAGTGGATGCACCGCCTCGAGGATGCTTCCCACGTACTCGAACGCCAGGTCCATACTCGGTGGCTCGGTCATGCCCAACTCGACGCGGATGACGGGCACAATTTCGGGTTGGGTCTGATTGGGTGTGCCGTCTTCGCTCGCCCCCTCCGCTGTCGACGGCGCGTCGTGCACGTCGATCCGATACACCCGCGGCGGGGCCTCGAGGTGCGTCCGTTCTACCGTATGTGCCGACGCGAGGGCCTGATTGAGTTGGCCTCGACAATCCGAGCCGATGACGGCACGGGCCCTACGCGAGCGTCGGCGCAGGCGGAACAGGATAATCGTGGCGACGGTAGCGAGCACGAACGTCCCCGCCACGAGTGCAACCTCGAGCATCGACTGGTACTGTCGGCCGTACCGGTGTGAAGATTTCGTCTCCGCGGTGGCAACGCTCTCTCTCGATCTCCAGTCACTCGTCTTCCCACAACCTGGCTTCCGGGGGTTCGTCCTGAGGCCCCTGTCTCGTGCACCTTCGAGGACCCGACGCTCGTCTCTCGAGAGGCGGTTTTCGAGGGGCGCAGGCGTGACGATCCGTATCAATCCCTTTATGCCGTTCCGTTGAGTAGCCCGCTGTATGGCGAAACAGCAGAAAGAAGTTCGCGACCTCGGCGAGGGCGGCTACGTAGTCATCGACGACGCGGCGTGCAAAATCAACTCTTACTCTACTGCCAAACCCGGGAAACACGGCAGTGCGAAGGCACGTATCGAAGCTGTCGGCGTCTTCGACGGCAAAAAGCGCTCGCTCTCACAGCCCGTCGACGCGAAGATCTGGGTTCCTATCATCAACCGGAAACAGGGGCAAGTCGTCTCGACTGACGGCGACGACATGCAGGTGATGGACCTCGAGACCTACGAAACCTTCACGATGCGCATCCCTGAGGACATCGATGCCTCCCCTGACGACAACATCGAGTACCTCGAGATGGACGGCCAGCGAAAGATCGTTTGATGTTCCCCGGGGCGACCGTCGAGCGAACGGAGGCGAACTTCGTCATCGTCGGTGCGCCCCTCGACGCATCGACGACGTTTCAGCCGGGAGCCCGATTCGGCCCACGGCGTATTCGACATTTTGCAGAGACGTACGACGATTACGACCAGCGGACAGGCCGCCGGTTCACCGAGTGTGGCGTACGTGACCACGGCGACGTTCGCGCCTGGGACGACGTCGCCGAGTATCTGACCTACCTCGAGGGGACGCTCCGTGACGTCGTCTGGGACGATGCCATCCCGATCACGTTCGGTGGCGAGCACACCGTCACCGCGGCGGGGGTCGGGGCGACCGACCCCGACGTCTTCGTCTGCCTCGACGCCCACCTCGATCTGCGACTGGAGTACGACGGGAATCCGCTCAATCACGCCTGTGTGACACGGCGACTACTCGACCCCGACTCGTTCGAGAACCACCCGCTCGAGGTCGACGTCGAGGAAGCGATCATCATCGGCGCACGGACGGGAAGCGAAGCGGAGTGGGAACGGGCGAACGAACCCGACGTGACGGTCATCCCTCCGGAGGACGCCGCAAATGCGGTAGCCGACCTCGAGTCCATGATTGACGGCAGGAACTGCTACCTGAGTGTCGACATCGACGGTGCGGATCCGGCCTACGCACCGGGAACGGGGACCATGGAACCGTTTGGCCTCGAGCCCCGCGAGATGCGCGATATCGTTCGCACCGTCGCGCCCGCTGCCACAGGATTCGACGTCGTCGAGGTCAACGACCGTGACGATGGTCAGGCGGCTGCTCTCGCCGGAAAACTCTGTCGGGAGTTCGTGTTTTCGTCTACACACGGGGAAACCGATGGCGCAATCCAGAAATAGCGCATCCGCGTAGAGGTGACCAGTATGACGCTTTCGGAGGAGGCGCGCGAGCGACTGGCAGACGTGGTCGAGCTACAGCCGACGAAAAACAGCGAACTCCAGGACCGGTGGGACCTCGAGAGCGGCAGTGAGGTCCATCAGTTCCTCGAGAACGAACTCGGGGACTACTACTTCCGGGACGACAACAGTCTGATCCGGGCGACCGCCGACGCGGCTGAGCTGGTCGACGTCGAACCCGGTGTCGTCAGCGAGGACGGAGACGAGGGCCCACCCTCCCGCGTTCGGGTCCCCGAACTCCAGGCGCAGATCCTGGAGGTCCTCCCCGGCCCCGACGAGCGGTCCCAGAGCGTGGTCGCGACGCTGCACGCCCTCCGTGACACCTACGACGTCGATCCACCCGTCGAGGATGTCCGGTCAGGGATCCAGAGCCTCCGCCGAAAAGACGTCGTCGAGGTCGAATACCGAACGGTCCCGACGTTTCGTCTGACCGTCGACCTCGCCGACCTCGAGGTTGCGATCGCCGACTGACCTTCTACCCACGGGACCGGACGCCTTTTTACCCTCCGCTCGAGTCCTGCTCCTATGGATCGTCATTCATTGGCCCCCTTGATCGATCACACCGTTCTTGGACCGGAGACGACACCGGCGGACGTCGAACGCGTGCTCGAGGCCGCTGACGAACACGGAATGAACGCCTGTATCCCGCCGTACGCGGTCGAAGCCGCCGCCGAGACCTATCCCGACGTAACACTCGCGACGGTCGTCGGCTTTCCCCACGGCCAGCACGACCACGACGTCAAGCGCCGCGAAGGGGTGCTCGCCTGGCGAGCGGGTGCGGACGAACTCGATGTCGTCCTCAACATCGCCCTGGTACAGACGGGTGACCTCGAGGCCGTCGAAGCCGAACTCGAGGAACTCGTGGCTGCGGTACCGATCCCTGTCAAGGTGATCATCGAGACGGCGCTACTCACTGACGAACAGAAACACGCCGCGTGCGCCGCCGCTGCGGACGCTGGGGCAGCGATGGTCAAAACGTCGACAGGCTTCGCCGACGGTGGAGCGACGGTCGCCGACGTCGAACTGATGAGCGAGTACGCCCCTGTCAAAGCCAGTGGTGGAATCGGCAGCTACGAGGAGGCGATGGCGATGATCGAAGCCGGTGCTGAACGGATCGGGGCCTCGAGCGGCGTGGCGATTCTCGAGGGAGCACCCGAGCACTGACTGGACGTCTGCTTTAGGACCACTCCGACGGCCAGATATCCGAGGCCCGCATTCCCGGTTCGTAGTCCTGTGCCTCGAGAGCCCCACGCAAGTCGTCCGTTTGCACTCGCGGTGGCTCCGTTCTCGAGAGCGCCAGGACGGAAAGCGCCGTGAGCATGGCGTGTTCGCGGAGGTTTCGTGGGTCGACTTTGTCCCGCGTATCCGCGGCCGTGTGCCCCCAGCCACGGCCCCGTTCGCCACCACTGGCGGGTTCGCTGTGCAGTTGGTACGACGGAACCCCAGCTTTCAGGAACGGCCAGTGGTCGCTGAACGGGTGTGGCTCGGTTTCGTGCACGATCGGCTGGCCATATGCGTCGCCCACCGACGCTGCGACCGAACGCATCGCCGCTGAGGCGTGGCTGTAGGCTTTCAGGTTGCGGAACCGGCCGGCTCCGTCGACGTTGATCACGGCGCGTACGTGCTCGAGGTCGCGTTCTGCGGCGAGGGCGTCAGCACCGAGGAGGCCGATTTCCTCACACCCAACGCCAGCAACGCGCACCCGACACTCGAGTTCGGCTTCGATCTCGGCGAGGATCGCTGCGGCCCCAACGACCGTTGCGATCCCACAGCCGTTGTCAAGTGCACCTTCGGCGATGTCGTGGGCGTCGTAGTGCCCAAGGAGGATGAGTTCTTCCTCGGTATCGGGCCCCAGTTCGCCAACGACGTTCTGGCTGGTACCATCCTCCGTGCTGGCGTCGACCTGGAGTTTGGCACGCCCGCCGTCAGCGGCGTACTCGGTGAGCCAGTCGTGGGTTTCGGCGCTCACGCCAACGCCGGGCATGGCCGCCTCGCCGTCGAATCGGAGGGATCCAGTTGGTGGCAGCTGGCCGGGAACGTGGTTCGCGAAGATGAATCCCTGTGCGCCGGCGGCCACCGCGTGCCCGAATTTCTCCATGCGATGGACGAACCGCTGGCCGGGTGGGGTCGTCGTACTCGCAACGACGATTGCGCCGTTGACGTCCCCACCGGCCTCCTCGATCTCCTCGGGCGTCCCGTACCCGACGTCGACTAACGGCCCCTCGAGGTCACCCGGCGGCGAATATGGCAGGGCAATCGCCTCGAACGAGCGTTCGACTGGTTCGGTGACGGCAAAACGGGTGTGTCCACGCTCCCAGTACTGCATCGGGAACGACTCGAGGCCCACCGATTGGACGCCTGCATCCTCGAGTGCCTCCGCGACGATATCAGCAGCCCGGCGTTCGCCTGAGGAGCCGCCCATGCGGTGCTCGAGTTGGGTGAGGTCGGTCAGCAGATTCCAGGCTCGATCGTCGTGCCAGGCACGCCCGAGTGCTGTCTCGAGGTGGTCCGACGATGGTATCTCTGTCATACGCGTGGGTCTGCGTGCATAGGCAAAACCGTTGGGTTGGCGGTGGTTGCAGTAAGCTAGCACTCGAGGTCCCAGGTCTACTCACGCTCCCTGTCACATTGTACCATGTCACTCTGTATCTCTACCTTCTGATATAGGAATTGGCAGTCCTTGGAAAGCAGCGGAAACTGCCGCAAACTGCGCGAGAGGGCCTCATAGTCCACGTTACTGTTCCCCATGGGGACGTGATTCACGCAACACCTTTCACATCCCCGACCCTAACGATTCGTATGAACCACGGACTTGTCGTCATCGACGATACGGACAGCCACCGAACACTGCTCGAGACCGCAGCCCAGCACGCCGCCGGCGCTGACGCCGATCTGGTCTTGCTCCCGATGGCCTCGAACGAGTCCGTCGCCGCAGAGCGAGAGGCCATCAGCCAGGTGAGTGACGCCCACGCCTCGACCTTCGGGACGGATACCACCGAACAGCGTCTCGTTCACACGACTAAACGCATCGCACGCGAGGCCCTGACTGACGTGGATGCAGACGTCGAGTACACGATCGTCCCACGGATCGTCGACGGCAAGAAGGAGGCAACGGCCATCCTCGATGCCGCCGACCAGCACGACTGTGATCACATCTTCATGATCGGCACGAAACGCTCGCGCACCGGCAAAGCGATCTTCGGCAGCCTCGCTCAGTCCGTGATGCTCGCCTTCGATGGCCAGGTCACGGTCGAACTCGAGTAATCGGACAGCGAGTATCGACAACCTCTTTCACTCCCCGCTACCAGTTCCGCTATGACCGACTACTTCGAAGTCCATGCGCGCGACGGGGCCGCGCGGTTGGGTGAACTTCGCCTCGAGACGCCCCGACAGACCCCTTCTCTGGTCGACCACATCCTCGAGGATGGGGGCTCTCGATGGGCGAGCGACCGGGCGCTTCCGGAAGGGAGCGAGGACGTACTGACCGTTCTCCCCCACCGAGGGTTCCCGGGTGGAACCGCTGAGGAAGTGCAACAATCCTTCGCCGTCGACTATCCTGACGTCTCGTATCCGAGTGTTGCCGTCGTCTCGAGTGACCACGTCGAAGCGCACGGCACCGACGCCTACGCAATTTCGGACGTCCAATCGATCGTTGGTCACGGCGGGGCCTTCGTCGATGCGATCGTCCGGATTCGTGAGACGATTCCCGCAGACACGGCCCTCCTCCTCTCCGGTGTGGCCACGCCACGAAACGTTGCCCTGCTGGCGTACGCTGGCGTCGATTGTGTCGACGCCGCCCGCGCCGTCGCGAAAGGAACGCAGGGGAAATATCTGACCACCGAGAGTGAGTACTTCCTCGAGGACCTCGAGGAACTGCCCTGCTCGTGTCCGGCCTGCCAGGGGCCGCGCGAGTCGTTTACCCCTGCTGACTGCGCCGAGCACAACCGCAACGCACTCGCCGCTGAACTGGCCGTCGTCCGACAGCGGATTCGAGACGGACGCCTCCGGGATTACCTCGAAGGGCAGGCGCGACACAATCAGTGGCTGACGGCCGCAATGCGTGAACTCGACGCCCAGTGGGGCTACCTGGAGGAACGCACCCCGATTCTCCGTGAGGCGGATCTCGACGCGGCCACCGAGGACACCCTCCGCCGGGTCGAAATCCAACGGTTTGCCGACAGAGTCACCAGCCGCTATCGCAACCGATTCGACGCGCCACTCGTGCTCGTGCCCTGTTCGGCGCGCAAACCCTACAGCGAATCCCAGAGTCACACCCAGTTCCACCGCGCGATTCGCTGGCGAGCCCACCTCGTCTCGATGACCTCCCCAATCGGGGTCGTGCCACAGGAGCTCGAGACGACCTACCCGGCACAACACTACGACACCGTGGTCACGGGACGGTGGTCACAGGACGAACAGGACTTCGTTGCCCGCGTGTTGACTCGATACCTCGAGCGCAACCCATACCCACGGATCATCGCCCACGTGCCGGACGAGGGCTACCGAGCCATCGTCGAGCGGGTCGAAGCCGATCTTGACCTCGACGTGACGTACACAGTCGCGCCTGACGCCCACCCGACCGACGATGAGTCACTCGAGGCGCTGAGCGACGGACTCGCCGGCGAACCTGCCTATCAGAAACGCGAGCGTGAGCACCACACCGTGCGTGCACTCGCGGATTACCTCCTCGGTGACGGTGCTGGCGACGACCTCTTTCCGACGTTCCAGACCACCAGCCGCTACCCGCGACTCCAGGTTCGGGATACCGACGCCGAGGAGACCCAACTCGCGACGATGGTGCCTCAGTATGGCACGCTCTCGTTCACCCTCGAGGGGGCCAAGCAGTGGGTCGAGAGCGATGCCCCGACGAAACGGATCGAAATAGACGGGTTCGTCCCCCAGGGAAGCGTACTCGCGCCCGGTGTCGTCGATGCCGACGAGGACATTCGAGTGGGTGACGAGGTCGTCGTCGAGGGGCCTCGGGCGTTCGCCGTCGGCCGGGCGGAGATGTACGGGTCCGAAATGGTCGAAAGTACGCGCGGCATTGCCTGTGAGATCAGGCACGTCGAAGAACGCTGAGGAACGGATTAGGCCTGCTCCGGTCTCGAAGGACACACCACAGCCCAACTGGACCGTTTCTGACACTACCCTCGATGCGTTCGTTTTCAGAAGAGACCCAACACCCAGTCGAAAAACCGCCTGAGAGCGGTGACGATCCGGTCTAAGAGTGATAACGCGTCGTCGATCGAGTCGTCGCCAGTTCCACCACCTGCGCCATCGCCATCATTGGTCTCGTCGCCCCCAGCAGTACTGTCGTCACCACCTGTGCCGGTGTCGGTCTCGTC
>PUKM01000095.1 GCA_003552325.1 Natrialbaceae archaeon
GACGACGGTAACACGGTCGATGGCACGGCCTGTATGCCTCAAGTGGGACGACCACAACTGGTCGGAGTCACCACGCTCTCCCCGTCCCAACGAGGAGCATACGAACCCGCAAGTTGCCTCCCTGGGTCGGTAGCCGAATCCCCAACGGAGGAATCCTCGCGCATTAGCGCGGGGAGGACGTCAAGCCGGGGAGGATGTCGTGCCACGATGGTAGGACCGCTCCCCGCCCTATAACCAACATCACTCATATATGTGAAACACAGTCGAATATCGTCGTACCGCCGTCATCAAGCTCGACACTCCCGAAGGGGCCGACTCGCACCTCTAAGAAACGGTCGAGCAGTTCAAACACTGCGCCAACACCGTGAGCGACTGGTGCTGGCAAGGGCGTCGCCAGATTCCGTAGGAATCTGGCTGCCAACCAGAAACGCGCGGTGTTTCTGGTGACGACGACGGATATCACGTCACCTCAAAAGCCAAAACCGAACCCGGCCTCTACGACCAACTCCGCGACGAAACCGACCTCACCGCGAATCTTGTCCAGAAAGGGATTCGTCGAGCGGTCGAAGTCGTCAAAAGCGGAGTCAAACGCCTCAAACGTGGAGAAAGCACGTCGTAACCGTACTTTTGGGCAGACGGCGCGGTGTATGACAAACGAAGTGCAACGTTCCACCGCGACCACGTACCCCTCTCCACCGTCGATGGGCGCATCGAGTGCGACTACATACTTCCCGATGACTCGGAGACGCCGCCTACGAAGTACGTCTCCGACGGGGACTTCGAGTTTCGGATGGCACACTTACCAGACGGTCAAAACAATGAATGGAGGTCATCTCCCCCGTCAGCAGACGTCGTGTCAGCTCCATTCAAGCGGCTTTCAAGTCGCTCTCGATATTGCTCCGACACCTCCAAGTCTTTGACCCATGATGGATCGTTTTGGAGTGCAATCGCTTCCTCGATCAGCTCCGAAACACGATCCAAGCGGCTGGCAGTTAGGAGACAGACCGCAGAAATCCGATCACGGACACCCATTGGTGAAGGTGGACACACATGCAGACGCGTCGAGTCGAGGCCCTCAACCCTTGGAAGTACCTTTGAACTGATGTCGCCTCCCGGAAGACACGACTCAGGAGCGATGATGAACAGTTCAGTTTCTAACTCCTTGTTCAGGGCCACTGGCAGCGTATACGGTGGTGATGCCGCCTCATTGAGCACGTTTGCAATCTTCTCGCGCTGCATTGTGGCCGTCAATTCGTCCGTTTCGGGCGACTTCTCTTCGGGGCCCTCTGATTGCGGAGGCCACAGACGCGTGAACAAGCCCTGATTCTGTTCGGTTGGGCCGGCTTGGACTGCCGCGTCGGTGGCAAAGCCCAAGCCAGACAGGGCATTTTTTGAGAGCACACCGTCAGCCTGTTTCGTGGGCCCCGTTGACTTATCTGACTGATCAATATCAAGCTGGCCGATCGCTCCGAACAGCGTGCCGACCGCAGTGACGACCCGTGTATTCACTTCTTGATACAGACTCTCGTCCGGGTCGGGAGGTGCCCACAGGTCATTATCATACAACAGGACGTGGTCAGTCCGTTGTCGGAGCGACCGTAGCGAACGCGCAGCATTGAGGGTCTGGATCGGCGATGTACGTCGATGTGGCAGGATACTCAGGCTATAGACAGGAATGTCGTACTCATTACCGACGGTTTCAGCGATGATCGGTGTCATACCTGCACCGGTGCCGCCTCCAAGTCCAGACAGCGTTAATATCGCATCACTGTCCTCAATGGGCAAGCCATCGCCGATCGTGAGTATTTTGTCACGCTCCTCGACCGCGATCGTTGCCGCCAGTTCACTATCAAACCCGACACCGTGACCTTTCGCCTGCTCTGTGCCCAACAGGTGCCGCTGAGCGTCCGGAACCTCAGAGAGCTGCTGTAAATAAGCTCGGGACGTATCGACTGCACACACGCCTGCAACTGGGTCCACAACGAGCCACTCGTCGGTCTTGACAAACGCGTCCGCCAGCCGCCCCCCGGCCCGCCCGACTCCGATCAGTGTGAGCTCCACGACATACCAGTCCGCCGTATACAAATCCCATTCGGTAACTGAGCGAAACAACGATCAGGTCAGCGATATTGTCACTGGTTAGCGTGCAAGATGGACAGCGCGCGTTCAGCACCCATCAATAACTGGTAGTGAATGACAGCACTGCCCTCACTGCTCATACCCCGAGTTCCCGTCTTCGATGTACTGGACTACAAAGTACGCGATTACGAGTCCGATGAGAAGAATTCCAAAGCCGCCAGCAGCGGTGAATGCATCAGTAGCCGTCTCGAAATCGTCAATTCGAAAGCTAATTATTTCACGCGAAATTGCGATGATTGCAGCACCGATCACGATTTGCACGACTGGCTCATCACGAGCGTACGCAATCAGCGTCCGATGAACCTCAACAATGATCAACAGCAAGAGCACGGTGTCTAAGAGTTCGACTACAGCAAGCGGGTCGGTGAATTCACCACTCGTGAATAGGTCCCATAACCCGAGCAATAAGTCAAACACGCCGATAAGAAATAGTACAAGAGTAAAGTACGCAGTCGCCAGCACGAGCCACCGCATTGCGGTTATTGACGGATCAGTGATTCGGGTCAGGTCTATATCCGACGCCACGCGTTTTGAAAGAGCGCTGTTTATATAAACGCAAACCCTAATTGACCAAACCTATCTTGTTGACTGGTGGGAAACTCTTTCTTAACTTTACGGAGAATCGAGGAGAAAGCCTCGCGCTTCAGCGCGGGGAGGGTGTCAATCGCGCTCTGGTGCTGACTACATGCTCTATATTTTGCCCAGGTTGATCTCCCAGCTTTGAGACAGATGCCGCTGTCTTCGGTAAGAGCCTGCATTTTTGTACCGTGGTGAACGCGGCATCGGTCACTCGCTTTCGCTGGCATTCTCATCGTCAGCGCCCGCATCGCCGCTGTCTCCATCACACGACCGATCCCAGACGGTGATCTCCCCGTCACCAGCCAGCAATATGAGAAGATCGGTGCATCCAGCGGCGCGTTCCGTCTGTGCAACAACGTCGATCCGTCGACGTTGCTGGCCACCAACGCGGACGTTGATATGATACTCGGCGTGGTCATCATCCCACTCCTTTTCGACGTAGACCGGTGGCTCCCCGGGCTCGACCGCGTATGTATCGAGGTGGACGACCCCCGCATCGTCCTCGACAGCAACTTGAACGCTGTGTGGCTCCGTCCCATCCGTGCCCTGGAGCCGTATCTCCCCGAGTTGTATTCCCCCCGAACTCGATTCGTTGGTCTCTTCGGTGGCTCTGGTACCCGAGTCTGTGATATCGGAACATCCGGCGAGACCGATGGCGACCCCGGTTGCGGCGAGCAGCTTTCGACGCGACGGCATATGTGATCATTACTCTTGATGGCTACTTAATACAGCGTGGTGCCCTCATCACCCGTCGAATGAACCCAGCATCGAAGGTGCACTCGCCGCCGCCACAGTCGACAGTTGACACGCCAAGCGACGGCGACACCGAACCGTCCGTGTCGTCGCCGGATCGAATCAGCCAGTCGACGACGCCGACGGAGCCCTCCCGAATGTTTTTATATTCCGCACGTGTGCGAGATGGTAGCGAAGGCCAGTGCAACGAACAGTACCGAGGAGCCGCCCCCGTTCACACGCCCTCCCGCCCCGTATCGTCTCACGATCGACTCACGCTCGACGGACGATCCGTACGGGTGGCGGCCGATCGGGGTGACGGAGTCGATGTCGCCAGCGGCCTCGGACCCGTCGTCGGACTCACTCGCTGCGAGCGTCCGTGAAGCGACTGCACAACTGCAGGGTAGTACCGTGGCGGGCTTTCTCCGCGTCGTGCTCTGGGCGGTGGCGTGGATTCTGCTCGGGACGGCGGGTTGGTGGGTGTTCATCGGCCCCGAGCAGTTGACGGTGTCGGCCGTCGGGGCGATCCTCGTCGTCACGGTCGTCATCATCGCGGGACTGTATCTCGTATGGGGGCTGGTCGTGTCGGTCCGGTCTGCTGAGTAATCTTGGGCCCGAGGACTCACACCATTGTGGCAGCTCTTCATATCTCCCGATCGATATCCCACCGTGATTGACGCTTCATGATCGTCTCGGTCGGATCGACAGGTACCCGGGTCGGGTGTTGCCCCGTATACGGCGGGGAACGTCCCCTACAGGCGACATATTCATCAAACACACACCCGTAGTTCCGCTGGAGTGCACCGTTCGAGAACCCATGACTGATTACGACGAGCTCTTCGCCGAGACGGCGCCCGAGCATCGGATTTTCGCCGACAAAAGCGCGCTCGATCCGTTACAGACTCCCGAGACGGTGGTGGCACGCGACACTCAGCAGCGGCGGCTCGCGTCGCTGCTGAACGGGATCGAATCGGGGTACTTGCCGGCGACGGTGTCGATTTACGGTCCACCGGGAACCGGCAAGACGCTTACGACACGCCGGCTCACCACCGAATTCGCCGCCCGTCGAGACGACCTGGCGACCGAGTACGTGAATCTCAAGGAATGCCGGACGCTGTTTAGCGCCGCCAACGAGATCCTGCTGGCGGTGAGCGGAGAGACGGTACAGGCTCACGAGGGGCTTGACGGCGCGTTCGAGGCGCTGTGGGACGCACTCGAAGCGTATCCAGAGTGGACAGTACTGATTCTCGATGAAATTGACCACATCGCCCAAGATTCGAATTACGATCCCAACGACTTCTTTTACCGGCTGCTCCGCGGCGAGGGCAAACTATCACGCGACATCCAGCTTTCGGTGTGGCTGCTCAGCAACGAACTGCTGGACGTTGACCTCCGCTTGGACTCCCGCGTCCAAAGCGCCATGAGCGACGAGCAGGTGTTTTTCCCACCGTACGGTGTCGCGCTGCTCAGCGAGGTCGTCGGGCCGCGCGTTGAGGAGGCGTTCCAGGACGGCGCGCTCCCCGCAGATGTCCGACGGTACGGTGTTGGAAAAGCCGCACATCGGTGGGGCGATGCCCGCAAGACGCTGACGCTGTTTCGACGCGCCGGCGAAACCGCCGTCGAGCGGGAGCTTTCGGCGGTCACGCGCGCATGCATCGACGACAATCTTGAAGCAACCGACCACGAGGCGATCCGCCGGAAACTGCTGTCGCTGCCCGTGCAACATTTTTTCGTCCTCCGGGCGGTCACGAACCGCGTCGACCGACGGACCGGCGAGACTGTCCAGCCAGTGACGACCGACCAGATTGCCGACTCATACGGTCGCATGATACCATCGAACGACCACCTCGGCGAGCGCGCGATCCGGAGCGTGCTTGACGATCTGGAGTTGATGGGGTTCATCGAGACATGGATCGAATCCCGCGGGCGCGAGGGCCGAGTGAAACAGGTGGAAACGACGTTTGAGCCGACGCTCATCAGTGCGGTCACTGATGAGTATATTTCTCAGACACCGACGCTCGAACGACGACAGTAGCACCGCCACGGACAGCAGCGGAGCAGAGTCGGTCGTCGGCTCACTCGCTGCGAGGATCCGCAACGAATCGATACAAGCCTCGATTGACTTTCTCCACCCACCCGGCGTCAACGAGCCCCTTCAATGAGCGGTTGATGTACTGCCTCCGGATATCCAGCTCTTCCTCAAGTCGCTTCGGATTCGCATACCCCCATGGCTGGCCCTCATTTCGACCGCGTTTAAGAACCTCAAGGATCGCGTCTTGACGTTCGTCCGGATTGAATCGTTCGTTGACCATCTTGCTGTCAGATACGACGGTGTGCCACTTACTGTTTTGGAAGCAGCACTACTGTGCGTTCTCTTTGTTATCTATTTGTATGTTACTTCGTAACAACTAAGTGAACTAGGTACGTAGAGTGTAACAAGAAGCGCGGGACACCGGTCAGAAACTGGCCGTGGCGTGGTAGGACACGCCCGACCGTGCTTCTCGGAGAGAAGCAATGCCACATACGAGCGATTCCGGTGAAAATACTACCGGAGTGACCTGCCAGCAGTATCGCTACGGACGCCAGCCACGATCGCAGACTCGCCGCGTCGGCAGCAGTGCCGACTTCGGTAGCCCGTGGCGGGGGTGTACACGATGAGCGAGCACGCCGATCCGCAGTCGTCAGTCGACGACACGGCAACACCGGTCATCCAGACCACCCCGTCGCAGTTACTACAGCCAGTACCCGTTGGCTCGGGGGCGAAGCAATGCCGGTGTCACGACTGTCACACCAGGCTTCGTGAAGGGCAACAGATTGGGCTGTACGCCTACCGCCTCGCAGAGGCCGATCGCTGGGATATGGCCCGAGTGTTCTGTCGGGACTGCACGCCCGAACAGCTTGCGGGCCCGACGCTCGGGGTGGCTGAACTGCTCGGTACCGGCACGCTCGGGACAGTCTCGTACTCGGCGATACGGTCACACCAGCTCTGTATTGCTGAGGTGTTGACCCGACGTGTCAGCCCGCCAACGGAGGGATCGCACCCGTGACCGGATCGGCTGCCACACGCTCCGCGCCGGCTGACTTCCATCTTCGACAGCGAGGGAGTCCCACCGTTCACCGCGGTAACGAGGCGCGTCCTGTCTCGTTCGCACACCAGAGCGCGGAGTGTTCCGGGGATGGGCGAGAATCGCGTACCTTCGAGAGTCACACACCATTCGATCGCTCGGGTAACACGCTCGGGCTGGTATAACACAGGACCACGGGTGGCACACAGATGGAGATTACTCGTACCGCAGTCGTCAAGCTCTCCGTCCCGGGCGACCGCCGTGACGACCTGAAACGGACGATGAACACGTTTCGGGACGCAACACAGCGGTTCGCAGACCGGGGCTGGGACGGTAACGACGACGGGTACGTGATTACATCAGGTAATCATCTCCAGCGGCTCGTCTACGACGACATCCGAGACGACACCGGCTTGCACGCTGACCTCACGGTTGCCGCAGCAGATCACGCCGCTAACGCACTCGATGGGTGCGTTACGAAAATGAAAAAAGGCGAGCGCACCTCAAAGCCGGTCTTCACGTCGAATACGACGGTTTACAACACGAACGCGATTACCTACTTCGATGGCTACTGCTCACTCGCCGCGTATGGTGGCAGTCGCGTGCATGCCGAATACGTCTACCCAGCGGACTCGATTCAGGCCGAGTACATGGAACGCGATGAGTGGCAAAAACGGGGCGCGAAACTCCGGTACGACCACGAAACAGATACCTACTATCTCCACGTGTCTGTGAAGCAGGAACGCGAAGAACCGTCGGCAGAAGCCGAGAACCAAACAGTTCTCGGCGTCGATCGGAACGTGGATGGGTATCTTGCAGTCACCAGCACAGGTGCGTTCATCGGGAACGCCGACCTGCTGAATCACAATCGCCGCGAGTACGAACGTCGCCGTGCTCGTCTCCACCAACAGGGCACACGAAGCGCACACCTCACGATCCAGTCCATCGGTGACACCTTCGCAAACTGGTCAGAGGACTTCTTACATCACGCCTCAAAGGAACTGGTCAACGAAGCTATTTCGCACGGCTGTACGACGATCGTGTTCGAGGACTTGACGAATATTCGTGACCGCATCTCGAACGCCTCAAAGTTCCAACAATGGGCGTTCAACGAACTGAAACGCCAAGTCGAGTACAAGGCCAACGCCGAAGGAATCGCGGTTGAGACGGTTCATCCAGCCTACACCAGTCAGCGGTGTTCGGAAACGGGGTGTGGGTTCACGCATGCGGACAACCGTGACGGTGACGGGTTCGTCTGCCAGCAATGCGGGAAAGAGCTACACAGCGACTACAACGCGGCAAGACACATCGCACACAAGTACATCCAGAATCGGCACACGTCTGGTTCTGGAGGGGCAACCTATCACCTTGCCCTGAAGTCGGGAACAGTGAACGGAAACGGCGAGTACTCGCCTTCCACGGTGTAGTGGATAGACCGGGAGTTCACCGACAAACCTCGGCGTTGCGTCGAGGTAGGTGATCGTGTCCGTTGTTTCGGTACTACGGCTTAATCACAACACACCACTGCGTCCGAGGTTCTGCAGAGAGCAACACCGTAGTCGCAGTTGCTCACAAACCTCGTCACCGCTCGATTGCAGCCGGCCCGCTGCTCCACACTATGGATGTGCCTCACCGATTAGTGACCTCGCCCGTGACGGACGCGCCGATCACGCTACCAATCTTCTTCGAGAATAAACGCCACCGATACCTGAGGTATCGTTCATTCTGATCACGACACAATACCGTGAGAACACACACAAAAATTGAATATGTATTGAGGGATCTTTATTGTGATGATACATCACCTGTCGCCTCGAGCTCAATATCCTCACGGACGAATGTGAGATTCGTCCCATTGATTTCAATATCGAAATCGAATTCAAACGTTAACGAATTGTTCGCGTCAGTTTCATCAACTGGCTCGAACTCAATGGTGACAGAGTTTTCTGTTTCTAACGTGCCATCCAGTTCAAACTCCTCTGGCCCATCATCAGTATCGGTAAAATCAAATGAATTCTCTCCGTTAACATCAAAATCTCCATTACCATCAGCTTCAATAGTAATATTTTCTTCCCCGTCGACCTCACTATCGGTGAGCTCAATAGTGATGATCAGATCATCATCCTCCAACTGCTCGTCAGAATTATTCGTTATTTCAAGGGTAAATGGCTCTCCTCCATCAATATCAGTACTTTGGCCCTCAAAACTGGATAGTGGTTCAGCATCTTTTGAATCTTCTTCTCCGGTAACAGCGATTACTGCTTCATCATCATCCGCAACCGCCACGTTCACCCCCCGATCGGCACTGAGTTGCGTAAACCCGAGCGTCTCGGTGGCGAAAAACGCGGCGCCGACGCTCATCAGCCCCAGCGCGCTCCGGCGCGTCGTCGTCCGCCACCGCTCATTGGAGTCAGTCATCGGTCAGCCTCGAACCAGTCATCGACGGAAACGGAGCGTTGACGGCGGCTATACGTGTGGATCGCCGCGGACACGCCAAAGGTGGCCAAGACGAGCCCGGCCCACGCGTACCCCGAGACGACATCGGGATACACGCCGAGCCAGCCGGCGGTCACGACGGCGGTGGCGATCGCGGTCAGCCCGAGGTAGTATTCCGCCCACGGCACCTCGTTGCCGGGGACGACCTCAAGGTAAAACTCCAGGTCCTCGATCGCCTTCGTCGGCGTGATCGTCTTGTGTTCGCGCTCGATGACGCCAGCGGCCTCGAGCTTGTCGAGATGGCGCTGTTGGAGTGAGCTATACACCCGACGGCGTTCCTCACTCGTCACCTCCGCGGGCGGTTTGTTGCATTCAGCGGCGGCGACGTACTCCGCGAGCTCGCCCAATTCGACGGGGGTCTCGAGTTCCTGACAGCCGCGAACGGCATGCCGTCGTCGCGGGTTACTGAGCAAGCGAAACACGTCGCCCTGTGTTGGTGTGTTAGTTGCCATTGGCGTGGATACTGAAAGAGAGCTGTTGGCGTGGCCAGCCGCGCTGACGGGGGCTGAAAC
>PUKM01000141.1 GCA_003552325.1 Natrialbaceae archaeon
GCCGCCGTTGCCGACGGACCGTTGGCTGCCCTGTTGCAACTCGTGGCCGTTGGCGTTGCACTCGTCGGGAGCGTCGCCGTCGTGTTCGAGACGTCGCGCGCTCGAGAGTGGTGAGTGAGCATCGTCGTCACTCGGCGGCAGTAGCTCAGTCACCCGTTTCGTCTGCCGCACGTTGGGAAGCCCACCACCCTGTGGAGTTGATGGAGTCATATTGCGCGAGGTTTGGCTCGAGTACGCGTGATCAGTATCGTGCCTGGTCGACTCCAGCGAACAGGCCGACTGTTATCGGGGGGCCCGACGCCTTTCAGTCGTGCGCGACTCGTGGGTACTGCACACGCGCTTTCGGCGTTTGTACCATAACCGGTACTAATAGACCGTCGTAAGACGGGATATGACGAACCGAACTGCGCGCCGACGCATCCTCCAGATCGGTGGTTCCGGACTCGTTGCCACGTTTGCTGGGTGTCTTGGCGGCGATGACGACGGTGACACAGGGACCGACGACGACCCCACCGACTCGAGTGACGACGACCCGAGCGACGACACCGACGACCGCGAGGACGGGCCCGGCAGCGAGGGGCTGTTGTATGCGTTCGCACCGGACCAGATCACCCTCATCGACCCCGCAGATGGCTCCGTCGTCGAGGAACTGACCGACGACGTCAGTGGCCTCGAGTGGGGCGACCCGCGGATCACTTCCGACCACGGACAGATTTTCGTCGCCGAAGGGAGCCGTGCACAGGTCGTCGTGATCGACACCGAACACCGGGAGATCGAGGGCAGGGTCGACGTCGGCCCCGACCCGTTGCACGTCTACGCACCGACGGACGGGGAAATCTGGGCCCACTCCGACGACGAGGGGGCGTTCTACGTCATCGACACGGACTCACTCGAGGTGCTCGAGGTCGTCGATGCCGTCGAGGGTGGTGGCCACGGAAAACTCCTGTTCCACGAGGAACTCGACGGGCGAGCCTACGCCGGAACCGTAAGCGAGTCCGCAGTCGTCGAGGTCGACCTCGAGGATCGGTCCGTCGGTGAGGTGATCGACGTGGGTGACGGCGGCGGCACCCACTACAAGGCCTACGCACCCGAAACTGGCCTCGCCTATTTCGAACGATCCGGATTGGGAATGACGGCCGTCGTCGACCTCGAGGCCGGCGAAACGGTCGACGAGTTCGGCTTCGCCGGTGGGATGTACCTGACCCCCGACGAGGACGTGCTGGCCTTACTCGATGGCGAAACCGTCAGGCTGTACGACGCCACCAGCGAGGAGACCGACGAGATCGAGACGATCTCCGTCGAGGGCGAGCCAGCGGCGATCCGGTTTTACGATGGAGAGGACGGCCTGTACGCGTTTACGGCGAACAGCGAGACACCCGATATTGCCGTCCTTGACCTCGAGGCCGGCGAGGAGCTCGATCGATTCGAAACCGGTGAGACGGACGGCAGCTACCGGCCTGGCGTCGCCGGAGACGAGTACTTCTTCACCACGAGTGATGCGGATGGAACGGTCGCGATCGTCGATATGGCGACCCAGGAACTGGTCGACCAGGTCGAAGCGGGCGACGGTGTCGATACGCTTCAGTACGTTGGTGATTCAGGCGTCGGCTACACCAGTCGATAGTCATCCTGTCGGCCGTACGTTGCTCACGATTCTCGCCATCCGGGTATGCGAGATTTTCCACATAGTGACAGCCATCAGTATCACACGATGGTACTGACGAGGACGAACGCACCGAGGCCAAGGCCAAGCGCATAGAACAGGTGGGCGTACGCCCACGACAGGAGATTGATGACGTAGATCAAAAAGACAAACGGGAGGCCGAGCAAGACGAGCGGGGCGCCAGTCCAGTCGCGTCGGGTGCGCTGCCAGAGATTCGAGGCGTCACCGGTGCTCGGAAAGGCATGGAGGCCGACACCCGTGGCGAGCCAGGCGAGTACGCCGGCTCCGGCCAGCAGTTCCGGTTCCCCAGTGAGGAGCGCCTCGAGCGTTCCCACGGACGGCTCGAGCGGGACGACGGTCGAGACGAGCCCCCAGCAGGCGGCGAACAGGGCCAGAGACAGGGCGGTGTTCACGAAGAATGGGGCGACACTGATGACGAACGCTGCCCGATAGGTCGCCGGATCCTCGTGGCGGACGTATCCTGCCGGATCACCGAGGCGGAAGTACGCAACCTCGGCCACCCGGACTCCCACGAGTGAACAGGCGAGTCTGTGGGCCAGTTCGTGGACCACGACACCGGGAGCGGTGAGCACGGGGCCGAGCACTCGAGACATACGGGCCCGTCTCGAGGCAATCATTGTAATCGTATCGTCCGCGTCGCAAAACGGTTTCAGAGCTGACAGCTGTCTCACTCGTTGCAGTTGTCCCTCGAGGATGAACGCGACCGGGAAAGAGCAACACACATAAATCACCTCGCCCAAATCTCCATCATATGGACTATAGCCAGATTGGGCTTATTCTCGGGATTACCCTGACCATCGGGGTTACCATCCTTCACTTTACCCGTGGGACCCCGTGGCGCCCGACCGAGGACATTAGCCAGGAGGTCCTCGAGCACCGTGCAGAAAGTGTGCCGGAAACCGACTTCCCGGAGCCGATGAACCGTGCAATCGGTGGCGGCGGTGCTGTCGCAGCCGTCGGCGGTGGCGAAGCTGGTGGCGGCGAACTCGCGGAGGGCGGAGAAGCCGAGGCTGAGCCGGGTCCCGGTGACATTCCGGAGGACGAAATCGAGTACTACGATATCGAGTTCGTCAAGGAAGGCGAAACGATCGAGCTCTCGAACGACGAGCCGATCCTCGACCAGGGTGAAGACCACGGCTGGGACCTTCCGTATGCCTGTCGTGAGGGAAGCTGTGTCTCGTGTGCCGGGCAAATTTCCGGTGACGCGAACGAACTCATCGAACACGACGACCAGCAGATGCTCGACGAAAACGAGATGTCTGACGGGTACGTCCTCACGTGTGTCGCCTATCCACGCGGTGAGTTCTCCATCGAGACGAACGAAGCGCCGTAAGCCAGTCTCCTCGAGCATCCCGATCTTTTTCGAGCGGTTCTGTTTCGTTGTCCCGACAGCTGATGGGCTGTCCGGGATTGTGTCACACCAGCCGCCGACCGTTACTCGTCTCCGTCGTCTGGCTCGCCGTCGCCCGCTTCGTCCTGCTCGAGGACGGTCTCGAAGGCCTCGAGGATGACGCGTTTGGTGACGGCCCCTCTCGAGGTCCAGTGGTGGGCGAAATCGAGCATGTCGTCGTAGATATCGGGCTTACAACCGGCGGCCTTCGGGTGGCCGCCGCCGTTGACGCGCCCGGCGACTTCGTGACAGCGGTCGAAGGCATCGGTGCCCCGGATCGAGGCCGAGCCGGCGGGTTTGACGACGACGGAGGCATCAGCCCCCTGTTCGCGCATGGCTTCGGCGACTTCGTTCTGTGAGCAGCGGCCATAGGTACACCCCACGGTGTACGGGCCGACCTCGTGGAACTCCGCACGGCCAACGGCTCGCTCGATGAGAGCTTCCTTTTCGACTCGTCGCTCGATGAGAAACGCCTCGACCCACTCGGGGAGGTCGACGCCGTATTCGCGAACGACTTCGACGTACTCGGCGGGCTCCGTCCAGTAGGCGTAATCGGCGAGGTCGTCACTCCGGGGGTCTTCTCGGAGCCAGAGGTCGTGGTCCCGGGTGACGGCCGCGAGGGTCTCGAACTGCTCGTCGAAGTCGGCCTCGAGTGAGCGTAACGCGACGTCGGCGGTACACTCGCTGTCGGAGTCACCAACGACGAGGTCGACGCCGGCGTCTTCGACCGCCTCAAAGACGGCGTCGTCCCACTGGTGATGGTCGTACCAGGAGACGCGTTCAGTTACGTCGAACAGCGCCTCGAGTTCCGCCGCCACGTATTCGTAGCGATCCGGACAGAGGTCACACACGTAGACGTCCATGTCCGACTGCCCGTACTCGGCAACGCGCTCGATGGCCTCTTCGACGTTGTGTGGGCTGGCCGGGAGCAACGCCACGCGATGTGGGGTCGGTTCGAGGGTGTCGACGTCGAGGGGGTCTGCTGTCTCCGCATCTTCGGCCGCCTCATCATCGTCTGCAGGTGGCTCCGGAACGAGTTGCACGTCGTCGTATGCCTCGCGGATCAGGGCCACACAGGCAAGGCCGTCGGCATCGCTGTCGGCAATGACGGCGACGTCTGCGCCGTCGAGGGCAGCCTGTGCACGCTTGTCTTCGAGGTCGTCCTCGAGGTCGTCGGGCAGAAAGAAGCCGGCTCCGGGGAGAACCGACTTTCGGGCGAGCGGCAGGTCACGGCTCGCGAGAATCGCATCGTCCATACGTGTACCTGCGGAGGAGACGGGAAGAAACCGCCGGTCTCACGCAGGGGCCTGTTGGCCGACCTCTCCGGTGCTGTCGCCATCCGCATCAGTCGGCAGCTGTCGAACCGTCAGCACGGGAACGGGGGCCGTCCGAACGACGCGTTCAGCCACGCTCCCCAGGAGGAGTCGGTTCTCGCCGTGTCGCCCACGGGTGCCGGTGACCAGCAGGTCCGCGCCGACTTCCCGACCATAGGCACAGATCTCGGCCGCCGGTCGCCCCTCTCGAACCGCGGTGGTGATTCCCGGCCCGGCCAGCTCACACACCCCCGAGAGAGCCCCCTCGGCGTGGGTCTCGAGGGCGGTTCGGAGCTCCGACCGAAGCTGCTCGGGTGAGGAATCGACCTCCCCGGCATCCACGACCGACAGGGCGTGGACTTCGGCGTCGAACCGCGCCGCCAGGTCGAGGGCGACTTCGACGGCGCGTTCGACGCTCTGTGACCCATCCGTGGCGACGATGACGGTATCGAACATACTCTCTCTTCTGGCGGCTCTCTCTAAATTGCTTCGACCGACTCTGAGGGAGGGGGTTTTTTGCCGTCTGCCTGCCGACTGGCGGTATGGACGTCAGCGAGCCCGTTCGGGTTGACACCGTTCTCGCACCGGTCGATGGGAGCGACGATTCCGAAGCCGCCGTGGAGTACGCCGTTGCAATCGCCGACCGATACGACGCGAGCGTGCACATTCTGTTCGTGCTCGGCCGCGAGGTCGTCCACGGTATGGATGCCGGCGCGGTCGAGGAAGGCGAGGTCGCCGAGACGACACAGGACTTCCTCGAGGAGGTGACCGCGATCAGTGATGCCTACGACGTCCCCTTGACGACGTCGGTTGCCCATGGCTTTTCGCCGTCGATCAAGACCCGCCACCCGGGAAGCGTCGTGCTCGACGCGGCCGATGCGGTCGCTGCCGATTTCATCGTCCTCCCACGGGAGTCAGTGACGGACGCACCGACCGACGTCCTCGAGAAAGCAGCGGAGTACGTCTTATCCTATGCAAGTCAGCCAGTGTTGTCCGTTTGATCAGGGTCCACGCCCTGTGCCGTCGACGTCATCGTGATCGGTATCTCCGGCTTCGTCCGGGTCAGGTGCGCCTGTTTCTGGGAGCGTGAGCACGTTCTCTCGGCCGACACGGAACGCCTCGAGGTCGCCGTTCTCGCGTAACCCACTGACGACCTGACTCGTTTTTGCCTCTGTCCAGTCAAGTTCCCCAACGACGTCCTGTTGTTTCATCCGACCGCCGTGACGCTCGAGCAGATGCACTACGCGTTCCTCGTTGCTCAGGAGGTCCGGATCTGGGACGGGGGCAGCTCCCACTGTCTGTGTGCCAGCGCTCGAGGGATTTCCAGCGGCGTCGGTAGTGGTCTGGGCGTCCTCCGGTGTTCGCCCGTTGGTGGTCCCTTGACGGCCGATCCAGCCACGTCGCCAACCGAGTACCCCTCCGATAGCAGTGACCATCGCACCGGCCAGTGCTGCCCCCAGTAGCCACGAAATCGGCACTCCCCTTTCCTCCTCGCTTTCGCTTTCCTCCTCGCTTTCGGGTTGGCCCAATAGTTCGATCACCGGTTCGTTCTCGAGGAAGTCCGTCTCCTCACCGTTCCAAATCGCGGCATGCTCGCGTAAGTCATTGGGCAGTGGTTCCGTCGTCGTCGCCTCGTAACCCGCAGGCCAGCGGACGATGAGTTGTGTCCGCTCGTCGAGTTCGAGGTCGCCGAAGGCATCACCTACCTCGAGGCGATTGAGTTCGACGCGGGCGAACTCCTCCCACTGGAACTGATACTGGACGTATCCCGTCTCGTGTGGGGTCGTCGTCTCCTCGAGTGTCATGTTGAACCCATCGACAGCCATCTCTCGGCCAGTCTCGCTGCTGGCCTCGCCGACCCGTGCCGACCAGTTGCTCTCGACGGTCTCGAGGTGCGCGTCGGAATCGGCTTCGAGGTCGTCTCTGACTGCTTCCCAGCGGTCTGTGGCGTTGTTGTCCCCGTCGAGTCGGTAGCGATACTCGAGTGTCCAGGACGCTGAGCCGTTCTCGTGCAGTTCGATGTCCAATACGAGTGTGTCGTAGCCATGTGGCGTCGGACCGTGGATATCCGGGCCCACATCGTCAGTGTCGTTTCCCTCGCCAGCATCGTCACTGTCCGTTGTGTTCTCCTGTTGTCCGTCGTCGGAACCTTCACCCCCGTTTTCATCCCCGTTAGTGCCGTCCTCTTGGTCGTCCGTCTCATCGGGCATGACCCAGACCGCCGTCGCGTCGAGCGAGGTCGGTTCGTCAGTGAGGAGTCCAGTGGCACCGCTCTCTCCCGACGCCGTCAGTGGTATGAACTCGGCGGGGGTTGCACCGTCGTCCGCTGCCCCCGGCGAACCAGCATCCACTGCACCGACGGACGGAGCCACAACAGCACACATACACCCGAGCACGACGAGCGCCACGATGAGCGCCCGGTGCTCCCACGCGTCCATCATCTCACACTGGTAGGGCCGTATAAATAGGTCTTTTCGAGCCCTCCCTACATGTTATGCTGCAGCTCTCGGCATCTCGAACCACCACACTCATTGGTCCGAGTCGGTTAGATTCGGCTACGTGTTTAGCCTGAACGTGCCAGTCCCAGGCCGGGTCAAACAACTTGCGTCCGAGTTATACCCCGAGCTGGTCGTCTTCGAGACGGTCAGGGAGAACCACTCGTGTCTCCTCAAGCGTCTCGGGGATGCGGACCAGGTTGCCCACCTCCAGCACCGCACCCATCGGGCGCTCGAGGGAGCCCCTGCCGTCGAAGCCGCCATCACGGGGATCGACTACTTCGAGGAGCCACCACTCGGGTCGGCACCGGTGGTATACCTCAGCGTCGACAGTCCCGGACTCGAGCGGTTACACGACGACCTCGCGACGGTCTTTCCACCGATCGAGGGGCTCGAGGGAGAAGATTACGTTCCTCATGTCACGCTCGCTCGCGGTGGGGACCTGGCAACCGCCGAACGGTTGGCCGATCGTGAGATCGATCCGATCCGGTTTATCGTCTCGGAACTCACGTTCGTGGACGGAACGTATCGGTTACCGGTCAGCCGTATTTCGTTGCCTGCGTGAGCACGACGGCCTGCTTGTCGTTCGTCGGTTGCGAGTTCAGAGATACCCCAGGTCCGCGAGCCGATCTTTGGTCCCCTCACGCATTTCGGGTCTCACCTCCGGCCGGGTTGGCGAGTCGCCGAACTGCGTTTCGAGCCGGTTTCGCAGTTCCCGAGCCACGGCTGGTTTCGTGTCGACGAGGTTCGTGTTTTCGCCGGGGTCGTCCGCACAGTCGTGGAGTCGCTCGAACCCGTCGTTCCCCCGGACGTACTTGTAATCGTGCGTCCTGATGGCCTCGAGCGAGCGATCGTACTGATAGACGTGTGCAGGGAGGTCACCAAACCGGTCTGCCAGCCGATCGATGCCGGGTTGGGGTGAGACGTACTCGGCGAACACAGCGTCTCGGAACGCCTGCGTGCTTGTCTGGAGGGCATACCCCTCGCTCTGGTCACAGAGTGCGGGGTCCTCGACGCCGGTTGCCGTCAGGAGGGTTTCAGGGAGGTCGTGTAGTTGCGCGAAATCCTCACGGGACCCTCCGTCGGTAAACTGGCCACCGTGAATGACGAGGGGGACCTGTAACAGGGTGTCATACAGGTTGTACTGGTGGCCGAAAAAGCCGTGATCGCCGACGTTTTCGCCGTGATCGCCACAAACGACGATCATCGTGTCCTCCCAGTATCCCTGGGCTTTGAGCCCCTGACACAGCCGCTCGAGTTGGTGGTCGACGTAGGCGAGTTCGCCGTGATACAGCCCGCGGAGGGCGGCGAACTCCTCGTCCGTGATCTCGTACTGGTCACAATCGAATGCACGAGGATCCTGTCGGATGGCGGTTGCTTCCTGGTACGTCCAGCCATCGGGCAAAAACGGCTCGGCGAAGGCTTCTGGGGGCTCGTAGACGATGTGCGGTTCGATGTAGTTCGCGAACAAAAAGAACGGGCAGTCGTCCGCTCGTGACTCCAACCACTCGAGTATCCAGCTAGTCGTTCGGTCGGCGCCGTTGTCGCCAGCAGGTTGCGCCACCTCGCTGTAGAGAACGTTAGCAGCATTGATGAGGGGATTCCCCTCGAAAAGACGAGACCGGACTTTCTCGAGTTTTTCACCCAGGGTTTCGCCACGGACGACAGCGCCCATGTCGACGTCGGATTGGATGTACTGCCAGCCGCGCCGCAGCTGATCGAACCCGCGATCGAATCCGAACTCATCGGTGACCCAGGTGTTGTTCGACACACCGACTGTCTCGTACCCCGACGATTGGAACGCTTCGGGAAGCGTGTGGAGTTCTGGGAGTAGGTAGGTGTGACCACCGTGGGCGTTGTGTGTCGCGGTATAGGTGCCGGTGAAGAGGCTAGCGTGGGAGGGAAGTGTCCACGGGGCGGTAGTAAACGCGTTGTCGAACGTCGTTCCAACCTGTTCGAGCTGCGTGAGCGTTGGCATCGTCGACGGCGAGACGCTCCCTTTCCGGGCAGTATCCAGCACGATCAGGACGACGTTCTCGACTGATTGATGGCTCTGTACATCACGCTCGTTAGACCCACTGTCTTCGGCCATATCTCCCCTGCACCGGTCTGATGGAAGGCCATCTTCCCGGCGTATGCAGGGACCCTAACCGGTGTGTTCGACAGCGGCCGGTCCGACGGGTCTAACACGGACGAGTTCGTTGCTCGAGGCATGCGCGCGTATCGAATCGCGTACGATGGCCGTGGGTACCACGGCTTCCAGCGCCAGCCGACGGTCCCGACCGTCGAAGACGCCCTGTTCGATGCGCTCAGAAGCCTGGGTGTACTCGATGCCTCGAGCGCCAAACCTCCCGGGTACGCCGCCGCCGGTCGGACCGACGCCCGTGTGTCTGCGCTCGCACAGACGGTCGCGTTCGACGGACCGGAGTGGTTGTCCCCACGGGCGTTCAACGCCGAACTCCCGGCCGATATCCGCGCCTGGGCCAGCGCTGACGTACAGCCTGACTTCCACGCGACGCACCACGCACAGCGACGGACGTATACCTACCACCTCCACGCCCCGCCTGAATGGATCGCTGACGAACGGTTGCACGACGCCCTCGAGATCCTGTCCGGTCGACACGACTTTCACAACTTCA
>PUKM01000024.1 GCA_003552325.1 Natrialbaceae archaeon
ACTCGAGGCGAACGTCAGTGACGTGTATCCGTCCCCGCGTCCCCTCCCACTCGCGATCGTACTCGAGGGAGATCCGTCGGTCCATGTGTGGCCCATCGACGACGAAGGTCTCGAATTCACCACCCTCCCCGAGGAGGTGGACGCCGTACTCCTCGTTCAATGCCTCGAGGTCCTCGAGTGCCTCGGCGTCGAGCGTCCGGCCGAGCCAGGATTCGTCCAGGCCAGCGGCAGCGACCTGTACGATCAGGATTTCGAAGCCGGCCTCGAGCATCTCGTCAGCGAGTGTTCGTGGGTCTTCCTGCCAGAGCGGGGCAAAGAGATCACAGCCGAGTCGCTCACACATCCCTTCGATACGACTCGTCTGGAATTCGCTTTCGACCGCACCGGCAGTGACGCCAGCCACGCCTCCCGGAAGTTCGTCATCGAGGTCCGAGAGGGCAGCCTCGAGTGGCTCGAGTTCGCTGTCACCCTGGGTTCCCGAATCGCGAGCTGTCTCGGCATCGAATGCGTCGGGTTCGACGTCGACGAGCGGAATCCCGATGCTCTCGGCTGCGACGCCGGTGAGTCGCGTCTCGGGGACGTGATACATGTACGAGTCGCCAGTCGGATGGACGGTCAGCAATCGATCGACCGAAAGGCCGTGCTCGAGTGCCTGATACACCGCCCACGACGAATCCTTCCCACCAGAAAAGAGTCCAATCCAGGAGCCTGCTGTGTCCGTCGTCGTCATGTACGCAGCTTCGTGGCCAGTGCCAAAGAGATGTCGAGTCAGACAGCCGATTGTGTATTCAGTTGGTGGCCGACCCAGGGTGACCCACACCAGGAACAGGACGTACCAATGCGCACCACCCGTCCTGTCGGCTTATTCGCCGCTGTCGTCATCTGAACGGCGGTCGGATAGAGTGTGCTCCTCGAGTCGGGCTTTATTCCCTCCATCAGTCAACTCGGCATCACCACTCCCGCCAGCCCCTTCGTCGTCAACTGGCTCGGGTTGCTCGTGGCCGTTCTCTCGGCCAGTAGAGGGTCGACCAGCATACCGCGAAACGATCTGGACGCCGACGAGAGTCAACAGTACGCCAAGGGCAACGAACATCGCCAATCGCTGTCCGGGTGTCAGCGCAAAGCTCTCGATCCCCTGCTGGTTGATCATGATCGACGGAATAACGAACGAGTCGATCTGTCCCTGCTGCTCGAGGAAGAAACCACTGAACCCACGGACGACGAGGCCGACGGAGACGACCAGAAACGGGAGGTGGAGGTACGAGCCACGAAGTGGTTCGTCCTGGATGAGTTCGTCAAAAAGTCGTCCCGCACTCGCGGTGAGCGCCGCACCGGCAAGCCACGGGATACTGTCGAAGACGAACTGCATGACTGGAATCACCGACCCAGGCGTCTCCTCGAGGCTCGAGACGCCGAGTGCGCCAACGAAGAAACCGACGAGGGTGAGGCCAAGAGCCACGACGTAGGTAACGACCGAAACCTGGCCAGAATAGAGCGAATCTCTGGTCTGTCTCGCCAGCGCCGCGACGATTTCGTCGACGCTGAAGCCTTTGTACAACAGAAACAGCCCGATCACTGCGGTAATCGTCGCGGCTCCTTCAGCCGGCCCGACGACCGTTGCGAGTACCGGAAAGACGAGGAGCGTCAGCCCGAGTGGGACCAGGATCGTCTGGCGAAGTTCCTCGTCGGCTAGGAATTGCTTGAGCAGGTAGTACGTCGATTCGATGTCCCGTGCCTGTCGGACGACCACCCGGTCGACGGCATCGACCTGTACCCTGCTCTCGACGATCGGTACCAGCCGCTCGTCTTCGGCACTGTCGATGACGACGATCGCCGAGTCGGGTTGGTACTCCGCGATGAGTTCATCGAGCTGGTGGGCAACGGCACGATCAGCCGACACCATCGAATCCCGTTCGCCCGAAACGACCGCGACGACGGCCTCTTCGTCGTCGTCACGAAGGCTCTGGGAGACCCGTAACGCTTCGAGCAACGTATTGACTCCCGAATCCTCCGGATCGGCGAGCCCGACGTCGGTCACGAGCGCACGGACGGCTTCCCAGCCGACAATGGGCGTTCGGAGCCCCGTCCGTCGGCCCACGTCGTCGGTCCGGTCGAGACAGACCACCAGCGTTGTCACGGTTTCCGATCCATGCTCAGTAACGATAAAACCACGCACTTGTTCAGCGTCGGGAGTCGCGGCTGGCCGTCGTCCACGGAGACCTAACTTCGAAGGCGAAACGATCCCTCTCCGCGAAGACCAGCAATACCAGCACCGAACGCGTACGCCAGCGACTGGGCCCCACTCCCGAGACGAGCGACCAACGGGCGATCGGGTTCGAACGTCTCGACCACAATAGCGGAAGGGTCCCGCTCGAGGCGCGATGCGATGGCTGCCTCCACCTCTCGTTGGGTCCCAAGTTCGTCGACGAGGCCACACTCGTGTGCGTCCGTCCCGAGGTAAATTCTCGCTTCGGTATCCCTGACGAACGACGGTTCGAGGTCTCGACCCTCGCTGACCCGTTCGACGAAGGAGTCGTAGTAGCCATCGACCAGTCCCTGGAGGTACTCACGTTCGTCTTCCTCGAGGTCTCTGAGCGGGACGCCGGCATCTTTGTACTCGCCGGCCGTGAACTGTTCGTAGCGCAGTCCAACCTTGTCCGCGAGGTCGGCCGCCGTCACCCTCGAGCCCACGACGCCGATCGAGCCGACGAGTGTCCCCTCTCGAGCCCAGAGTTCGTCACAGCCGCTGGCGATCCAGTACCCGCCACTCGCACATTGGTCAGTGGCGTAGGCCACCGTTGGGCCGTCGAAACGCTCGGCTGCGAGTTTGATATCGTCACTCGGGACGACCTGGCCACCGGGGGTGTTGAGTTTCAACAACAGCGCGTCGACGTTGGTATCGTCGTTGGCCCGGTCGATCTGGTCGACGATATCGTCGGCGGGCGTCCCTCGCGGTGCTCTGGCCGGGACGCCACCGCTCGGTTCTCGAACGATCGGTCCGCTCACCTCGACTTCGGCGACGTTGTAGCCCGGAAACATCGACCTAGCGATCGACCCCGAGAATCGAATCCCGGCGATCGCAACGAGCAGTGCGAGGCCGATACCGAGCAGTTCCGTAAGCGTCTCCGGGACGACGACGAACAGGGTGACGCCGACGAGTGTCACCCCGAGCGTCCCACCAGCGAGAATCAGGAGTCGGCCAAGGACTCGCTTCCCGCTCATCGACACCACCTCCAGGCATCTGTCACTTCCAACATACCTCGAGTCGGCCGTCCGTGGTGGTAAGTGTTGGCCTCGAGGCGACCGCTCGCTAACGGGCCTCAAGTACCCGAACCCAGCAAGAGCCGCGTCGCTCGAGGAGGCTGAGAAAACAGAGAATACAGAACCCGATTAGAGCAGACCGGTCTTCTGGAGTTTCATCAGGTCCTCGGTATCGAGGGTCTCGCCCTCTTTGAACTTCTGATAAATCTCCTCGGCTTCGGCTTTGGCCTCCTCTTTCTTCTTGTCGCGAGCGGACTGGCGCTGTTTTTCCTCTTTCTTGTCCATCTCACGGAGACGCTTCTGGACGCGGACGAAGTCCTCGTGGTGGCGGTCGGCCGCTTCCTGGGCCTCGACGAAGGACTCGTGCATCTCGTCTGCCTCGTCACGGATGTCGTCGGCCTCCCGATAGGCCTCGATCATCTTGTTGTGGTGTTCCTGAGCCTTGTCAGCGAGTTCCGTCACCTTCTGGTGGTGCTGGGAGGCGTCGGATCGAACTTCTTCTGCTTCTTCGACGAGTTCCTCGAGTCCGTCAGTATCCTCGAGCTTTCCCTTTCGCTCGGCGTACTCCTCGCGTTTTGCCTCGATCTTCTCGATGAGGTCGCGCTCTTCTTCCGAGGAGAGCACTTCGGTCTGTTGTTTGAACTCGAGCTGTTCGATTTCGGACTCGAGTTGTTCTAAGTCCTGGCCTTCGTCGAGTTCCATGTCGGATTTCTGGGCTTCGACTTTGTCGAACAGTTTGTTGGCCTCGGCGTTGAGCTCGTTTCGTTTTTCCTTGTGCTCTTGGACCTGCTCGTTGAGTTCGTCGCGTTTCTCGCGGTGACTCTGGGCTTCGTCGACTTTTTCGCGAGTCTTTGCGTTGAGCTCGTCGCGTTTGGATGCTCGCTCAGAAGCCATTTGGTTGAGGTCGTTTCGTCGGTCTCGGAGTTGGCCTGCCTTTTTAATTAGCTGGCCTTTGGAGTCGTTTTCGAGGTCGTCGTCTGTGAGTTCAATGTTGTTTGATTCGTCTACCATGGTTAATACCTGCTGTGCCATACCCGCACCGGCCGGCACGGTCGCTCACGATTCGCGAAAACCCGGTGAGTAAGATTTCCTGTCATCGATTAGCGAGCGATACGCGCCCCGGTGGCGTTCTGGTACTGCCAACTACCGTCGCCCGACATTTAAATGTACCGGTCGACCGGCCTGTGAAAAACATTGTCAAGGGGCCCTATACCGTGGGATCCGGCCACATGGAGGGAAGTGAGACTCAATATAAACCGTAGGTGTGTCCGACGGTTCGCTCCGGAAGTGTCACCTCGAGATGGACCTCGCGTGCGTCCGGTGGAATCTCGAGTGTGTCAACCTGGGTTCGTCCCATTGCGTTTACCGTCACGGTATCAACGCCCGATTGGCTACCGGTTTCCCAGGAAACCGTCGCCTCGAGCAGCGTCGGTCGGTCGTTACACAGCACGATCGGGACCGTCGACCCGGGAGTTGGCACGCCACCGAGGACGGCCTGGACCGGTTCGTACGCTTGCGCGAGTGTTTCGAAAGCCGGCTTCTCGGTCCCCTCGAGTGTGAGAATCCCGGGCCCGCCGCCAGGTGTCCCGTCACGGAGACTCGAGGCGACGAAGCACGCACTGTCCTGACAGCGAAGAATGCTGGTAATCGTTTGCAGGACATGGGCCTGGTACCGCTGTGAATCCTCGCTTCCGGTCGTCCGGCGCTCGAGCGCGGCCGCATCGACCCCAGCGATCGTCCGTGGATCCCGCTCGTCATCGAGGACAGACTCCGCCCCGAAAGCGGCGACGAACTGCCCGAGTGCCGGTGTGTTTTCGAGCAACGGCTCGATATCGGCGATTCGAAGGTATCGCCAGCCGGGAAAGAGCGTCGTCGCCGTGGCACCGGTTCCAGGCGGGCCAGTGGTCGGGATAGTAGCATGTGTCTCCGGGACGACGTCGATGAGCGGGTCAGCGATACCGTCGTCGATGGCCGCACGCCAGGATCGCCACCGGTAGGTCAGTCTGGCGAGGGGGCCAGGGCCGAGCGCGGAGGCGAACGGATCGACCGGTTCGTCGAGCAAGCCGAGCGCGACGAGACTCGGGTGGACACAGTATCGCTCGAGGAGTTCCTGTACGCGCGCTGGCTTTGCAGTATCGGGGGTGAGCCCTGGAACGTCCTGCCAGACGAGTAAGCCCGCCTCGTCACACGCCTCGTACAGATCGGGATGTGGGGCGTGCCCACGCACGCGGAGCAGCGTGGCATTGGCCTCGAGGGCCCGCTCGACGTCTGCGGCCGGATCCGCACTAGGACGCCGCTCGAGCCCCCGTCCACGAACGGGCTGTCCGTTCACGAGAAACGCGTCCTCGGTTCGTTCGACGGTGCGCAAGCCGACCGTCCGTTCGACCGCGTCGTCCCCAAGTTTCGCCCGTATTGTGTACTGATGCTGCTCCCCGTGTTCACGAGGCCACCACAGGGATGGGTCGCGAACCTCGAGTGTCATGGACGCGTGCACTTTCTCACCGACTCTTCCAGCAACTGGAACCCGTGACATCGTGCCCCCGCCACGGAATCCGTCGGGGCGAAGCGAGAGCGTGACCGCATCATCGAGCGCGGAGACATCGCCGACGTCGACGGTAAGCTCGACGTCGATTGCTGCTCGCTCCTCGATTACGCGAGGACGAACGGCCACCGTTTCGAGAAACGTGGCGGGACTGATCCGGATGTCGACACCCCACCAGAGTCCGGGCAGTGACCAGAGACGGGAGACCATGTCCGTCGAAAAAATACCCGGTGGCACGTAGCCGGCGTCAAAGCAGACGAACAGTTCGTTTTCCGGTTCCGGGTCGAACTCGAGGACGGTCTCGACGTAGTATGGCGTCCGCTCAACCTCCCGTCGCTCACCGTTTATCCAGACTGCCTCGAGTCCTGGCGCTCCACGAAAGGCCAGGTGGGTTCGCTCTGTCGCGCTCGAACGTGGATCGACAAACGAGGTTCGGTAGACGAGTGTATCACCGCCCTCGAGTCGATCAGCGAGTGCGTGTGGTCGACCCGGGACCGAGACCGTTGTCCAGGAATCGACGCTCGGGGGGCTCGATTTCGACGGTGTATCGGCCACACCAGCCATCCACTTGCCAGCCATTATCACCCACCAGTGAACGGGGGCCAAATAGGTGTTCCGACGCACTGTGTGCACGACCCTCCCTGAGAGTGGGCCGTTCAGCCCCTGGGGTCCGTGTTTACTTTCACTTTCACTCCCCTGTTGGCGTAGCTTAAGGTAGTGTCGGCAGCGACAATGGGTATGCTCGAGACGATTGCCCGTGTCTGTGATCGCTGCCATCGCCCGCTCGAGGACGACCAGTTCCGGTTATCCATGACGACAGCTGCGGGCACTCGAGGGGTGTATGAGTGTCCCTGTGGGGCGGTGACGGTGACCGTTATCGCCGACGAACGGACGTCGAATTCACCGCGGGAGCGACAGTAGCCCGGCGGTGTAATCGACCGCGGGAACACCCTCGAGGAACCGGAGCGGACGATGGGTATCAGCCGACTTAAGAGGGCTCCCCGTCTCGTCACGAACGAGGTAGCCAGACATGTCCGACTTGCCGGACGAATTCAAATGCACAATTACGAACTGGGAGTACATCTACAGTCTCTGTCGGGACGTCAGCGATGACGTCAGACGGGACGAATTCGAACCGGACGTCATCGTCGCCCTCGCTCGAGGTGGCTGGTTCGCTGGCCGCTGTATCTGTGATTTCCTCGGGATGGACGACCTGACGAGTCTCAAGATGGAACATTACGTCGGCACCGCCGAGAAATCAGGGGAGCCGACCATCCGATACCCAATGCCGGAAGGCAGCGTCGAGGGAAAAGACGTCCTCATCATCGACGATATCGCCGACACGGGTGGCTCAATCAAACGCGCACAGGAGTACGTCGAGGACCGCGAGGCGGGTGAAGTCCGCACCGCAACCCTGCAACTGCTCCAGACCAGCGAGTTCGAACCGGACTACGTCGGTGAGCAACTCGAGGAGTGGGCGTGGGTCGTGTATCCGTGGAACTTCATCGAGGACATGGTCGACCTCATCTCGGGTGTCATGGCAAAGGCTGACGAGGACGCCTTTTCGAAGCGTGATATCCGACACTATCTCAAGGAGTATCACGAGGTCGACCGGATCGGGATGGAAATCGCGCAACCAAACCGTTTGACGGAAATTCTGACCGAGATGGAACGCCGGGAGGTCGTGACGATGACGACGCCTGGTGAGTGGGCCCTCGTCGACTGACACTGTCGGCTGTCAGTCGTTCACGAGTCTTACCTACCCGGGTGGCGAGAATCGTTACACAGGTACAATCAACAGTATGATGCGACGGCGTGTAATTCCTGCAGACGACCGGGTTATTCGAGCGGTTCGACTGGCATTTCTTCGTGCTCTGGGAGGGGTTCTTCAGTGGTTTCCTCGTCTTCAGGGGTCTCCACGATCGCGTTTTTCCAGGTGCCGCGTGTGAACCAGGCGATAGCGGCCACCGCGCCGACGACGTCGCCCGCAACGACGCCGATCCAGATGCCCGTCGTTCCCCAGCCGGCGACGAAAATGAGGTAATAGCTCACGGGCACCCGAGCGATCCAGAGCGTCACGACCGAGAAAACGAGCGCGGTCTTGGTGTTGCCGGCTCCGCGAAACGCGCCGAGGATGACCTGTAAGACTCCCATGAAGACGAACATTGCTGCCGCGATCTGGAGATAGACCGTGCCGTAGTGGATGGTTTCGGCAGTCCCCGCTGCACCCGAGGTCATGAACACCGCGACGATCGGTTCGGTGAACGCGAAGGCGATCACCGTCGCCCCGAGCATGATCACCGCGATGACCCCGGAGGCGATCCAGGTCGCTTTTTCGGCACGGTCTGCCTTCCCCGCACCGAGGTTCTGCCCGACGATCGTGTCGGTCGCCTGCCCCATTCCCATCGCCGGGAGGAACGCAAGCGAGATGAGGCGGTTTCCGAGACCGTACGCCGCAACAACCGGCGAGGCGAACGTCGCTACCATCGCTGTCATCGCGATCATCGCCAGCGAACTCATCGACTGCTCGAGCGCCGTCGGCACGCCAAGTCGGGTGATTTTCGAGACGTACTCGAGGCGGGGCACGAGGTGGCCGCGCTCGATCGTCGGCCCCACGTCGGTGTAAAACAGGATGTAGAGCCCAATCATCGTCGCCACGCCGCGTGAGAAGACGGTCGCGACGGCAGCGCCCTGTATCTCGAGGCGGGGAAACGGCCCGACGCCAAAAATGAGCAGCGGGTCGATAGCGAGGTTGATCACGACGCTGACGACCATCACCCGCATCGGCGCGCGCGTGTTGCCGTAGCCTCGCATCAACGAGACGAAGATGAAAAAGCCGAACAAAAAGGGTGCGCCGAGGAAGAAGACGCGCATGTACTCGGCTGCCATCGGTATCAGAACGGCTTCAGTGTCGCCGGTAGCGGGTAACAGCGCGAGCATCGGGTCGGTCGCAACATAGCCGATCACCCCGACGGCGATGGCAACGAGCGTGATGAACGAGAGCGTCTGTCCGGCGATGAGCCCACCCTTGCCGCTATCTGCACCCGTATGTTGGGCGATCAAAATCGCGCCGGCAGCCGTAAATCCGCCGCCGATCGAGATCAGAAAGAAGATGAGCGGAAACGCGAGGCTCAAGGCACCAACTGCGTCTGGCGACAGCGCGCCCAGCCAGAACGTGTCCCCGACGTTGTAGGCAACCTGGAGTAACTGGATCAGGACGAGTGGCCAGGCCAGATAGAACATCGGACGAACGAGATCACCGTCAGTGAGATTCGAGGGGCGTGTATCCGAGCCCGAATCCGCCTCAGGCGTCGTCTGTGACGTCGCTGTCTCCTCGAGTGGCGGTCCGTCGTCGGCCTCAGGAGACATTACGAATCGAAATAGCACCCAGTGTATTTGAACGTTCGTCACAGCTGATAGCGTGTCCCATACCGGCTCACCTCGACAAATCCACACCGTTTAGGTCGGTCACACGCGAGTTTGGAGTATGACCATTGGCGTCATTGGCGGCAGCGGAATCTACGAAGCACTGCCACTCGAGAACGTGACGACCGAATCGGTGACGACCCCATACGGCGACCCGAGTGACGATCTAACGAGGGGTGAACTCGCCGGCGAAGACGTCGTGTTCTTACCCCGACACGGCGAGGACCACCAACACACGCCGACTGGGGCGAGTTACCGCGCGAACATTTACGCACTGAAAGCAGCAGGCGTCGACCGCGTCATCTCGACCAACGCGGTTGGCAGCCTGCGTGAAGACCTGCCACCACAGGCACTCGTCGTGCCGGATCAGATTTTCGACCGGACGAAACACCGTCAGCCAACGTTCTTTGGGGATGGGATGGTTGTCCACATGGGGTTTGCCGATCCCTATTGTCCGACGATGGTCGACCACCTCGCGGAGGCGGCTGAGACAGCCACCGATACCACCGTGCAAAAGGGCGGGACGTACGTCTGCATCGAGGGACCACAGTACTCGACGAAAGCCGAAAGCGAGTTCTACCGGGCCCAGGGATGGGACGTCGTCGGCATGACGACGATCCCCGAAGCAAAGCTCGCCCGCGAGGCCGAGCTGAGCTACGCGACCGTCACCGGCATCACCGACTACGACGTCTGGAAAGCGGACAGTGAAGTCACCCTCGAGGAGGTGCTCGAGAACGCCGCCGCGAACCAGGCGTCGATCAACGCCGTCATCGAGGAAGCGATCCGGACAATGCCAGAGGACTTCGAAAGCAAGGCGTGGTCGGCGCTCGAAGGAACGATCAACACGCCCACTGCATCGATTCCTGATGAGACCAGAGACCGTGTCGACTTACTGGCTGGCCACTACCTCGAGGAAGACGAAGACTAAAACTCGAGTGACGGCTCCGGGTCGCGGTTTTCCCTGGATGTGCTGAGCCCAGCGACGGCATCATCTTCGTTTCCGTGTTCCAGGTCCAGGTCCGTCCCACGAGCCTCGCGCTCGAGGCAGGCCGGACAGTACACGTTCGTCCCATACGCATCGACGGCAATCGTCGTTCCAAAGAGTACCGTTCGACTGGCATACCGACGCCCTTCGCCACCAACAGCATTCCCACCGCAGACGTCACAGGATCGATCCTGGGTGTCGATGGCCCATCGCGTGACCTCGCGCTTGCGTCCAATGGTCGTGATCGGGTGTGTGGTCGCCTTCGCAGCCTGCCAAGCGACGATGAGGCCAACCGATCCGAGAAGGAGGCCGAGCCACCACAGTCCAACGAGTCCCGGCACGACGGTCACCGAGATCACGATCCAGGCCCACAACAGCCCGAACACGAGCCACTGGAAGACGTTATGCAGTGAACGGTCCACACTCCTCGGTCGGGTCGTCATGATCGGTCGGAGGCTCCCTCGAATTCGAAGTCGGTGCCCTCACTGTTGGTCTTTTCGTTGCCCTCGTGTGCGTCGCTATGAACACCGAGACCGTCGCCTGAGAGCGTACACTCGGGACAGTAGTCGTTGGCCCCCCACTCGAGCGTGTGTATCGGGACGCCAAAGCAGACGAACTGTCTGGTGTAGCGTCGTCTGAGCCCCTGGGTACAGGCGGTAGAACACGCCACACACTGTGTTCGTGGCCCATCGAACGTCGTGTCGTCGAGACGCTCTTCGATGCCGAACGTGTGGGCTTGATAGAGTGGGACGTCCCGGACGACCCACAGGACGAACAGTCCGATGAAGAGACCGGCCCAGCCAAGCACCCCCGCCAGGGGAGGGTCGAAGACGAACATGGGCCACACTAACAACGACACCAACAGGAGGAGGGGGAGGACGCTCCGAAGGAGGGCAAACGTCCCCACTCGAGCACGAAAGAGGACGTCGTCGGGGCGTGACATGGGGCGGGGTATTCTGCTGATGCGGTAAAAGATTCCGCCTGGAATCACTGTCAGCATGCGGGGGAGACGGTGAGCACGAGCACGATCCGTGTTCCCTTCGTGGCAGCTACGACCGATCGAACGCACGCTCGAGTTCGCTTTCGGCACTCCGGTCGTTGGGCTGGACACGGTTGACGCGGGACCCGTCCTCAACACCGGGACCGCCTCCGGGCCGCGCACACTCGAGACAGTAGTCGTTGATTCCCCACTCGAGGGTGTGCAGTGGGACGCCGAAACAGACGACCTGTCTGGTGTAGCGTCGGCGGAGGCCTTGCGTACAGGTGGTGGCACATTCAGCGCAGTGTTTCCGTGGCCCATCGAACGTGTCCTCGTCGACACGGTGTTCGACGCCGAACGTGTGGGCTGGATAGAGAGGAATATCCTGAGCGATCCACAGGACGAACAGTCCAATGAAGAAACTCGCCCAGCCAAGCACCCCTGCCCAGGCGGTGTTGAACACGGCCATCGGCCAGACCAATAAAAACACCAGCAACACGATGGGGAGGACCTTTCGGAGGAGGGCGAACGTCCCTAACCGAGCGCGAAAGAGGACATCGTCGGGTCGCGACATGGAGATGGCTATTTTGTTGACTTACCTAAATATTTTGTCTCGAGTCACAACCTCGAGCGAGGAGACATATACACAGACGTGTGTATTTCTCTCACAGAAGGAGACGGATCCAACCACAAACACGAGCCTTTTTATCGACTGCTCCCACTACGTCTCCACATGACTGATGGGCGGGGCAGGACACCCCGGCGAACAGGGATGACCGAGAAGTGCGGGGTTATCGGGATCGCATTCGACGGTCGAAACGCCGCACGACCGCTATACTATGGCCTCTACGCGCTCCAGCACCGCGGTCAGGAGTCAGCAGGGATCGTCACCCACGATGGCTTCCAGCAACACAGCCACGTCGAAATGGGACTCGTCGGCGATGTCTTCGACGAGGCTGACCTCGAGTCGCTCAATGGGACGGCCGGCATCGGCCACGTCCGCTACCCCACCGCCGGAAGCGTCGACTCCTGCTGTGCCCAGCCGTTTTCCGTGTCGTTCAAATCGGGCTCACTCGGGTTGAGCCACAACGGGAACCTCGTCAACGCCACCGAAATTCGGGACGAACTCGCGGGCATGGGCCACGCGTTCACCTCGGATGGGGACACGGAGGTCATCGCCCACGACCTCGCACGGAACCTCCTCGAGGGCGACCTGATTCGAGCGGTCAAACGAACCATGCAGCGGATCCACGGCTCGTACTCACTGACCATCATGCACGACGAGACGGTACTCGGTGTTCGCGACCCACAGGGGAACCGGCCGCTGTGTATCGGCAAACTCGAGGATGGATACATGATCGCCTCGGAGTCCGCCGCGATCGATACCCTCGACGGCGAGCTCGTACGTGACGTTCGACCGGGGGAGTTGGTCGTCCTCGAGGAAGACGGATCGGGATTCGACTCCTACCAGCTGGTCGAGGCCGACAACACGGCACACTGTTTCTTCGAACACGTCTACTTCGCTCGGCCGGACTCACGGATCGACGGGACGCTCGTCTACGAAGCCCGACGGAAACTGGGGCGGGCACTGTGGGAAGAAAGCGGCGTCGAAACGGACGTCGTCATGCCGGTTCCTGACTCCGGACGGGCGTTCGCGTCGGGGTATGCTGACGCCGCCGACGAGACGACTGCCGACGGCGACCCTCGTGATGAAGACGATACCGGCGTCGAGTTCGCCGAGGGATTGATGAAAAACCGGTACGTCGGCCGGACGTTTATCATGCCGACCCAGGACGAACGGGAACGGGCCGTCAGGCTCAAGCTCAATCCGATCACCTCCACCGTCGAGGGGAAGACGGTGACGCTGATCGACGACTCGATCGTTCGCGGGACGACCTCGACACAGCTCGTTGCCCTGCTGAAAGACTGCGGTGCGGAGGAAGTCCACATGCGCATCGGCGCCCCACCGATCGTCGCCCCGTGTTACATGGGCATCGATATGGCCACCCGCGAGGAGCTGATTGCCTCCGATAAGACCATCCCCGAGATCGGCGAGGCCATCGACGCCGACAGCCTCGCATACCTCTCACCCGAGGCCGTCGCCGAGGTCCTCGAGAGCGATCGCAGCGACCTCTGTATGGGGTGTGTCACCGGCGAATATCCGTACGATATCGAGGGCGAGCCAACCGATCGGGACGTTTCGAGACCCCAGATTGGTGGGGCGACGCTCGAAGCCGACGACTGAGACGGTTTACTGGAAGTCATTTCCGGCGCAAGCGCGTCCAGTCCGGCGGTCGCGCCGGTAAACCGTTACAGTAATCCGTCTGAGAGGATCGGGTTAGTCGACGAACTCGACGCCGGTAATCTCGAACCGTGTTCTACTCGTCGTCGGCTCGAGTTCGATCTCCCAGCCGTGTGACTCACAGATGTCCCGGACGATGGAGAGGCCAAATCCGGTCCCATCGCTGCTCGTCGTGTATGTCCGTTCGAACACGTGTTCGTGTTGCTCGAGCGGAATGCCGACACCATCATCCTCGACGTAAAAGCCGTCCTCGAGGGAGCCGACTCGCACCGTGATTGCCTCCCCACCGTGATCCACTGCGTTTCGAAAGAGGTTCTCGAGCACCTGCCGAAGTCTGCTCCGGTTGGCCCGAATCCCGATATCCGTGTCGATCTCGAGCGTCGCCGATCGAGTCGGAACCCCACGCCAGCAGGCTTCTGCGAGGCCAGCAAGGGCGACAGCCGTCGTTTCCTCGACGGGTTCGCTGCTCCGTGAGAGCGCCAGGAGTTCCTCGATCAAGACGTCGACACGCTCGAGCGCTTCACGGACGTACTCGAGGTGGTCGTTCTCGAAACCGTCGCTGGCTAACTCCAGGTGACCGGTCGCGACGTTTAGCGGATTCCGAAGGTCGTGAGAGACGACCGAGGTAAATTCCTCGAGTCGCTCGTTCTTCGCCTCGAGCTCGCTCCGGTGTTCGATCCGCTCGAGCGCGGTGAGGAACGCGGCGACGAGGAGTTCTGCCCGACGTAAATCATCGGTGTCGAACGCCCCCCGGTGTGCTGCGACAGCCTGAAAGACCCCACGCTCGCCGATCGGCACGGTCAATCCCGATCGGATAGAGTCATCGATTGGTTGTCCGTCCGGATCAGACCCTGCAGTTTCAGTCACCCGGGGCGACTTCGTCTGATAGACTTTTCCCGTGACGCCTTCGTCCAGGCCGAGCGTCCGTTCGTCGGTCTCGACTGGTGCACCCGCCGAGACGGCGCGAATCATAAACCGTGGTTCGTCAGGAGCGGGCTCAGCGACCGCACACCAGTCGAAACCGAGTATTTCGACGGCAGAATCGATGAGGATATCGTACGCATTGCTGGCCGAATCGGCCCCATAGAGTTCAACCGACGCTTCCTGTAGATGCTCCAGCGCACGGGCTCGCTCGACCTGTTGAATCGCGTTTTCGACGTGGGTCACGAGCAGTTTTGCCAGTTCGAGATCCCGGTCATCGAACGCTCGCTTTCGAGGATCAGTCACCTGTAAAACCCCCGTCTGATCGATCGGTACACTGATCACTGACACAATGTTACTCGAGCCGGGGTCTCCCTCGGGAACGGTATCGATATCGTCGACCCGTATCGAATCCCCGGTTTGGAAGGAGTGTCCGGCAATCCCCTCGTCCAGGGACAGTCGAGGCAGTCTCTCGGCGGGGAATTCGTCCGAACAGGCCTCGAGTACGAGCTGTTCGTCGTCCTCCACGAGTACGGCTACCTGCTCGAATCCGAGCAGCGTCTCAGCTGCCTCGATCGTCTCCTCGAAGATAGCCGCCTTCGTGTGGCAGCGAGCCAGCTCTGCGGCCGCTTCGTGAAGGTCCATAATCATCTGGGTATGTGCATCTGAGTGATGGCTGTCCCGACCAGTTCCGGCCACACCGACGATGGACCCGTGTCCGTCTGTCACGCTGGAGACGCTGAACCGATAGGAAATCCGGTCCCCGACTGCCGTTACGAGATCGGCGGTAAGCGTGGTCTGTCCACCATCGAGGACGGTTTCGATGGCCTCGAGGATGCGTGATCGTTCGTCCGGTGGAAAGCACTCGGTGACGTGCATCTGTTCCAGTTCGGCCTCACTGTACCCCGTCGTTCGATGGAGAGCGTCGTTCCAACGAATAAACATCCCCTCCGAATCGAGGACGTAAAAAAGCTCATCCTGCGTGTTGAGAGACGGTCCGGTCGACAATTCGGGAGTGCCCAGGCTACCGGCCGGTCGTGGACGATTCGTTTCAGTTTCCGCCTCATGTGCAGGTGGACCTGCAGTGAATATATCGAACACTGCTGGATCCCCCGACTCATCCTGCTGTGGAAGGTATACCACGCCAGCGTGTGCGGCACGAACGGCCAGGTCGGGGTCAGGCTCAGGAGTTACCAGTACGACAGGCAGTGTTGGCCACCGGTCTCGAACCTCCTCGAGCAACGAGACTCCGTCGCCGTCGGGAAGGTCGGCCGCACTAAGAACCCCGTCGTACTCGCCAGAAACCCGCTCGAGTGCCGCAGCCGCTCCAGGGACTGTCTCGATGGTCGCGGTCTGCAGGGAACGTCTAACAGCAGTCTCCCGACCAACGGCGAGCACACGTGGTCCATCGGTCATATTGCCTTCATTGCAGGGCCCGCGTATAGCCGTTGTGGGCAGTGACCTCCTCCCGCGCCTCAAGTCGCATCAGTATCGTCGTCCGTCGGTCAGCCCGGTGGCTTCTCCCTGTGGGCGACTGCCGACGATCGGTCGTCTCCGACCAGTCACGTGTAGTGAGAGACTAACCCTCGAGTGTCAAGTAGTCAGAAAAAGACGTAGAGCAGGAGGTAGACCACGACTCCCATCGCAAACGAGATGAGCCACAGTGAGGCCGCAACACGACCGACGGTCGCGTGTCGGGTCTGGGTCAGTTCCCGCGGTGAGTGCGTCACTGCCAACAGAACGACGTAGTAGAGAAGTGGAATGCAGATGACAGCGAGGAGAATGTGCACCGCGAGGAAAGGGAGATACACGAACCGTTCGATCGTTTCGGGGCCCGGGAATGGCTGGGAGCCACCGATAGCGACCAGGCGATACAGGTAGAGCACCAGGAAGGCTGCGAACAGGATGAGCGAGGTGATCATCAACGCTCTGTGTCGGGAGACATTTCCCCGCCTGATCGCCCGCCAGCCGCCGGTGATCGTCCCGATCGCGAGCAAGCTAATGACGACGTTGACCGTTGGGATACCGTCGAGTACCCACTCGGGGACCGTCGGAACCGCAGTCGATGGAATCTGTCCGCCCGCCGCACCGAACACTAACGCCAGTGAGATAACTGACAAGACGGCGGTCAGTGCTGGAACCCGCTCTCGAGTGACGAAAGTCATACCTAGTTCACTCTCGGCAGTGAGGACTGAAAGTGGTACCGTTCTCGGCGAGGAGCGTGTCTCAGTTCCGGAACGCCCCACGCGGGTGGAAACGCTACAGGCCAGCGATTTCGTCTTCGAGCCACTCGCTAAACCACTTGACGCGCTTGAGTCGCCGGTGGGCAATGCTCTCTGCGGTGTCGCTCCGAACCCTGGCTGCTGCTTCCAACCCACGCTCGAGGACGCGTTCGACCATCTCGTCAGCCTCCATGTGTGTGCGGGCTTCGTAGCCCATTCGGAGGAGCATCAGGGCCGTTCCGTTGGCACCGATCTTATCGAGCAAGTCGGCTTCGATGATACATTGGGCCTCGAGTGAGAGGTCCGTCAGGTCACCCTGATAGGAGTGGTATTCGATGGCTCGACAGACCTGGTCGATGAACGATTCGGGGTAGTCGCCCTGTGCGTTCAGATACTCGCGAGCAACGCGAGCACCGGCTTCGGCGTGCAGTTCCTGATCCGTCTCGAGTTTGGCGACGTCGTGGAAGATGGCTCCAACGCGGGTGACGTCGACGTCGGCCCCTTCGTTTTCGGCGATTTCAGTCGCGAGATTGACGACGTTCAGGATGTGGTTGTGACGATACTCCGCGGAGTGCCAGGGGTACCACCGCATTCGGCCACCCTCGTCTTCCTTTTCGACGCTGGCAGCGAGGTATTCGAAAACGAACGACCGCATTTTTTCGAACTCCTCATCGGTAACGGTGGTTTCGGTTATTTCGACACCCACGATAGATCCCTCCGCAATAGACGAATGATAGTCATTGCTGGAATATTGGGCTGATTCACTCTTTAGCCTTTGGTTCAGGTAGCGACGGGTGAGAGTGTCGTCGCTGCCGACCAATCAGTCAGTCGAAAACCGACACGGCTAACCGCACGGTCACCAACTCTCAGCCAGTCGAATCGTGTCGCCGAGTGACGACCCCTCGAGACGGAACCCAGCCCGGACGCCCGAGCGAGACGATGAGCGGGAAGCAGGCCCAGACCCAAAACACACTGAAGCACCGGCTACGGCCACCCTGACCGACACACTCGCGACGACACGACCGAGGGCTGGTCGCTGGCTCGTCGTTTCCTGTGTGGCGTTCTTCCTCGCGTTATACACGTTCGCCAGTGTCGCCGCCTGGGCGAGCGGACAGTCTCTCGAGCCGATCGTCCTCACACAGACGGACCTGCCGACCCCACTCGAGGCCGGGGTGCTCGTCCTTGGTGCGCTCCTCATCACCGTCCCTCACGAACTCATCCATGGATTCGCGCTGGCTCGCTACGGTGGTCGTCCGGGGTACGGGATACAGCGTTCCCGATTCGTGTTTCCGTACGCCTACGTAGAGAGTGAGAAACGGTACTCGAGGAACCAGATGCTCGTGGTACTCCTCTCACCGCTGGTCGTGATTTCGGTCGCGGGTATCGGGGCAGCCATCGTCTTCGAATCATCGTGGCCGCTCGTGTTGGCAGCGGTCAACGCCGCCGGTTCAGTCGGAGATTGCTGGCTCGCTGCCCGCCTCCCGACGTATCCGGCTTCGGTGACGGTCGGGCCGGTATCCCCAGCCGCTGAAGAGCCCGACACGGATGCAATCGGCATCTACGGCTCGAACCAGACCGACGGCATCTACGGTACCGTTGTTTACCCGTTTCTGGTGGGTGCAGGGGTTACCGTGACCGTCCTGGTCACAACGCTCGTCGCCCTGGTGTTTCTCGCCCTGGCGTTCGCCGATGGGACCGTGATGCTCGGGGTGCCGGAATCCACCTGGTTCCTGTTCCGGCACGAACGTACCACTCACGCGGGAGCCGTCATCGAGTTCGGGACCCTCGCAGCGACGGGGCTGTCAGTGGTTGGTGGGACGCTCTGGACGCTCACATTCCACCGTCAGTCGGTCGGCTGAACGACCATCACTCGCAGGTCGTTGACGTTGGTTCCGGTGTATCCCGTCGTCGTCTCGAGTAGTGCATCCAGCTCCTCGAGCAGTGTCGTCGAATCGTGTCGATTCAGGGCGTTCCTGACGCGCCTCGCCGTTTTATCACCATCGACCGTATCCGTGTCGACGATACCACCGCAGGCGTGTGTCGGTCCATCGATTCCGTCGGTGTCGGCCGATGCGAGGACTGCCGTGCAGTCGCTATGGGCGAGCGAGCGCAACTCGAGGGCGGCCGCGAGGGCGAGTTCCTGATTGGGGCCGCCCGTGCCTGTGGTGGGGCCGTCGACCGTCACCGTCACTTCGCCACCGGAGAGGAAGACCGCCGGGGAAGCAATCGGATCACCCTCCTGGACACACTCCGCTGCGATTGCGGCGTGAACATCCCCAACGGTCCGGGCTTCACCGCGGATCCGACTCGAGAGGATGCAGACGTCATAACCACGCTCGAGCGCTTCGTCCTTCGCCGCCTCGAGTGCGGTTCGTGTCGTCGCCAGACAGTGCCACGGGCTCGTGAGTGAGTCGGAGTCCGGCGTCTCCTCGCGTGAGCCCTCGAGACCACGCTCGAGGTGTGTTTCGATCGCCGGCGGGGGCTCGATATCGTACCGCTCGAGGACAGCCACGGCATCGCCGTAGGTGGTTTCGTCCCCGACGGTCGGCCCGCTTCCGATCACCGATGGATCGTCACCGACCACGTCACTGATGGCCAGGGTTACGTGCGTTGCTGGCTCGAGCACGCGCGCCAGGTGGCCACCCTTGATCGCTGAACAGTGTTTACGGACGGCGTTTATTTCCCCGATTGCGGCACCAGCCGCGAGTAACTCGTCGGTGAGTGAGGCAAGGGCCTCGAGCGGGATGTCGGGCGGCGGTGCGCACAATAACGCGCTGGCTCCGCCGCTGAGAACGACGAGGACGAGGTCGTCAGCCGTTGTGTCCCCAGCACGCTCGAGCACGGTGTTTGCAGCTTCAACATTCCGCTGCGTAGGCGTTGGGTGGTCACCAACCTGCACGTCAATGGCGGACGTTTCCGCTCGGGCACTCGCCACGACATCTCCTTCCAGACAGGCGATTCGGCCATCTTCGAGCGCCGGGAGGAGGACTCCCTCGAGCGCAATAGCCATCTCCCCCGCGGCTTTGCCGCCACCGAGCACGAGCACACGGTCAAACTCGTCGAGGGTGTACGTCTCACCAGCAATCCGGAGGGTCAAACCCTCGAGTGAAACCGCGTCGTCGATCACCGTCGACGGATGGGCGGCCTGGATCCCCGCCTCGAGGCACTCGAGGGCGGTTCGGTGGGCAGGGGGTTCATCAGGAGGGAGTGGGTCAAACATCAGGGTTCAAGGTACCAAGACCTGTCGTCAGGCGAGCTTCTGAATCAGTCCATACGCTGCATCACGCAGCCTGTCAGGAAGGAATCGGGCGTACAGTCCGTACTCCGCCACGGCCCCGACAGGATACCGTGCCGGGGGCTCCGGACAGGTCCCCGCGTGGACGATGGCGTCTGCGACGGCAGACGGTTCGACGGCGAGCGGACCACCACCGCCAACGAGTTGGGTATCCTCGAACAGGTCGTACAGCGGAGCATACGCCGCCGTGCGTTACTCGGGCACCTCATCCTGGGCACGCTCTTCGAATTCGCTCTGGACCGGCCCCGGTTCGACCACAACGACCTCGATATCGAATCCCTCGACTTCGGCCCTGAGGGCGTCGCTCATCGCCTCGAGGGCGTGTTTCGAGCCAGCGTAGGCGCCTGTCCCGGCGACGGCGATGCGCCCAAGCACCGAAGAGACGTTGATAATTCGCCCGTCCTCCTGGGCTCGCATGTGCGGCAACGCCGTCCGCGTGAGACGGTGTGGGCCGTAGACGTTGACCTGGAATTGGCGGTGGACCTCACTGGTCGGGACGTCCTCGAGCGGGCCAAGCTTAGCGTATCCTGCATTGTTGACGAGGCAATCGATCGCCCCACCGATCTCGACCGTTCGTTCGACCACTCGAGCGACCTGGTCCCCGTCCGTCACGTCGAGTGCCATCGTCGTACAGCCCGCCTCCTCGAGGTCGTCGATATCGGCCGGGTTGCGTGCAGTGGCGACCACCTGCCAGTTCTCCGCGAGGAAGGCCGCGGCCGTGGCGCGTCCGATACCAGAGGAACAGCCTGTGATGAGGGCACAACGCTTTCGGGTGTATCGGTCTCGAGTCGTCTTCGTGTCGTCGCTTTCTGTGGTCGAATCGACGCCATCGTCGGACGGACCGTCTGCACCAACGGGATCCGTCGCCTCAGCGTCGTCCGTCGCTGCCGGTGTCATAAGCGGTGATTCGAGCGAGAGTACCTAAGTATCGATGGTTCGTCGCGCTGATTGGAGTTCGTTCGATTGCCTTTTCGTGCTGGCACGGCGAGAGACAGCAACTCGTGTCGGCCACCCTCGTTTCGCTCACCGCCGGTGTCGTCTTCGGGATCGCCCTCGCCGCACCGCCAGGTCCAATGAACGCCATTATCGCCGAAGAGAGCGTCCTCCGGGGGTGGACTGCTGGCTTCAAGGCGGGCGTCGGGGCGATGCTCGCTGACATCCTCTTTTTTCTCCTGGTGTTCGCCGGCGTCGCAACGCTCGTCGATAGCATCACCGGCCTCGAGACCGTGTTGTACCTCCTCGGAGGGCTCTTGATGCTCGTCTTCGCCCTCGATGCCTGGCGAGGAGCGCGTGATGCCGCGTTCACCGACGGCGACGACGGCGACGCTCGAGGGTTTCAAAAGGCGTTCGCGCTCTCAATCACCAATCCGTACCAGATCGGGTTCTGGCTGACCGTCGGCGTGGGCCTGGTTCAACCCGGAACCCTCGACGTGTTCGCCCACCTTCCCGCACTCGGTGACGCACTGACAGGGACATTCCTCGTGGAAACAGGGAGTCTCGCCCTGCTCGTTGGCTTCTTCGGCGGGATCGCTGCGTGGGTCGTGATCTATCCTGCCGCACTCGTCCAGGCCGGCCGGCGGGTCGACGCGTTCGCCCCGTTCGTGGCACTGCTGAGCGGTATCGTCCTGGCCGGATTTGGCCTCTTTTTTCTCCTGATGGGGCTCATCGGGCTGTAGCGATTTGACGAACCGCGACCCACTCGAGAGCCTACTCCTTCCCCTTCGCAGACGCAGGGTCAACTCCCTCGAAATACCAGTGGGCGTGGCGTCGACACCCTGGATTGAACGACGCCTGACAGTGGGGGCAGGTGTGGTCACACTCGAGGTACGTAGAGACGGTGAGTGTCGTTTCACAGACGCCACAGTAGACTGCTGGGTCATCGAAGCGTGAAGCGGGCCACGGTTCGCTGTCGTGGTCAGCAACCACGTCGTGGCACCGTTTACAAGAAAAGTAGCGCTCACAACAGCCGAATCGAAGGGCAATGACGTCGAGGTCACTGTCATAGTGAGCACAGCGGGTCTCATCGTCGACGTCGACACCGTGAACCTGTGGGCGACTGTCAGTCACAGGCTGGACATTGAACCCAGGACTTCTCAACGTTGTGACTGCCACCGGGGGCTTCGCTCTCCTGCGGTAGCCGAAACGGTCACTCGAATGCCGCGGTATCGCCACGACGGTACCGATCGAGGCGCTGATAGCCTCGAATCGAGCCGTCTTCGTCAAGAGTCAGCTCGTACCGTCCCAGTATGTCCTGGGTATCCGGTATCGCTCGCCGTTCGACCACGTCAACGACCGCCATCCAGCCCTCTTCTGTTGGTGAGATTTCACTGATGGTGTCGAGAGGGTGGCCGATAATTGCATCGGCAGCGTGTTCGATTCGCCGTCTAATGGCGAGCAATCCCTCGAGCTGGTCGTCATCAATCTCAACCTCTTCGAGTTCAGTATCGACTTCCTCGACGGCAACCGCCGTCGGTTCAGTGACGTCTTCTTGTTGCATAGGTTCTCTCATCTGCTCGTCGGTGTTGTCTTCGTCGGCCGCTGGATCAGTCACCGTCTCGTCTTCGGGACCATGCTGGTGACAGAATCCATCCTCATCGGCCGCACGAGTACACCGGTCGCCGTCAGCCGTTCGTGCAATACACTGTGCTGTCTGTTGTGATGCCATCGCCTTACTCCTCGCTAAGGAGGTTTCTAACTTGTTCCTCGAGTGCAGTCGTTGCCGTGTGTCCGCCACCACTCGCGACTTTCGGGGCCAGGACATCGGTGAACACCGACGCGATCGTGTTATCGTCGATTTCTCCCTCACTGTCACCAGCAAAGACGGCCAGTCCTGTCGCTGCAGTGATCGCTACACGGGTGCCGATCACCACATCGAGCTCGGTCCGAAGCCGCCGCGTGGTTTCGACCACGGTCGTGATCACATCTTCCGGGACGTCTACGTGTGCGCGAACGATTTCTCGTTCCGTCTCTTCATCGTGGTAATCGACGGAGACGCCAACCATTCGGTCGAGCAACGCATCCTGTGGTTCGTGGACGCCGGCATATTCGGCCGTGTTAGAGGTCAGGATCGCGCGAAACTCGGGGTGTACGTCCAGTTTCCGGTCGCCACCACGTTTTGCCGGGCGCTCGAGGACGCCTTCCTCGAACATCGACAATAACACGTTGTGTGCAGCCGGATCACTCCGTGAAAACTCGTTATAGACGAGTGTTGCGCCCTCACTGGCTGCAACGGAGAGTGGGTTGTCAACCCACCGTTCACGGACGACCTCCGTGTGTTTGTGGACCCCGCTGACGTAGCGGTCGTCCTCGACGTATCGTTCACCACCGGCGTGCGCCCCAGTGAGGGTTGCGGTGTTGACGGCCTCGTCGCCGTCAATCCAGACGACCGGGCGGCCCCGGTTGGCTGCCGCAGTGAGGGCAAGGGCTGTCTTTCCACACCCGGTCGGCCCGATGACGTGCACGGGTTGGTCGGCGTCGAGCCACCCGTTCACCCGGTCGATGAGTGCGTCGATGGCGTCGGTCCGGACGAACGGATCGGGAGCGACCGCATCCGGTTCGCGGAGAATCGACTCTCTCGAGCGAGCCGAACCAGCCGCTTCATCCGCACCGTTATCGAGGTGCTTTTTCGCTCTCCCTTGCTTCTCACTCCGATCGCTTCGGATCTTGCGCCCGCGAACCTTCCGTTCACGTCCGGACGATGGTGGTGCCATCGAGGACTTATTCCGCCGCCGATTGCGGCGAGGATTCCGGTCGTCGCTCGATTTCGAGCTCCTCTAAGTCTTCGAGGTCTCCCTCGGCCGTTGCCCGCTCTATCTTCGATATCTCTTCGGCATAGTGGAGGAAGGTGTCCACCGATGCGACGACGACACGGGCTTCGATAGTCAGCAACTCGATACCGACCACGGAGATCCGTGCCCAGACGTCGATCACGACGCCTTTGTCGAGGATACGGTCCAGTACTTCGGCAAGACTCGAGGAATCCGGTCGACGTTGTGGTTGTGCCATTGCAAGCCATGTCCGCGGGGAAGCTGTTTCACGGCACGCGCTGCACGTGCAAGCCAAATGATTCGGTGGCTTTCTATAGCTCTTCGACCAGCACTCGAGTATGCATGATATCTGTATCGTTGGCGGTGGTGTTGCTGGCCTCGCCGCATCGATTTTTACGGCCAGAAACGGGCTGGATACCCTCGTGATCGACGGCGGTGAGTCGATCCTCGCCCGGAACGCCAGCCTCGAGAATTATCCCGGGTTTCCAGATGGCGTCGACGCCCGCCGGTATCTGCAATTGACGCGTAAGCAAGCCCAGACGTCGGGTGCAGCGTTCGAACTCGGTCGTGTTACTCGTGTTACCCCACGTGAGCCTGCTGACCTGGACGCTGGCTTCGTGCTCGAAACCGACGGCGGAGGTCCGCTCGAGGCCCGTCGCGTGATCGCGGCATCCTGGCCCGACAGCGAGTATCTCGTTCCCCTCGACGTTGGCCGAGAACAGCGCGGGAGCAAGTACATGGTCGCCGTCGACGAGGCAGGACGAACAGCCGTCGACGGGATTTACGCGGCTGGACGCCTTGCGGGGGAACCCCATCAGTCGATCGTCGCCGCAGGGCACGGTGCAAAGGTCGCCCTCGCGGCGATCCACGACGCTGACACCGCGTTCTATCACGACTGGGTTACACCGGAGGGATACTTCACCGGCCGCGGGCGAGAGATTCCACCCGGCTGTGTAGAAATCGACGAGGACGAACGCAGACGGCGTGATGAAAAAGCGAGAGCGACCATGCTCGAGTCTCTATCCGAGCCACTCGAGGAACAGCCGACGATGCATCCGTCAGTCGACACGGACACGGTTTGAGCTGGCGGCGTAAGTCGAATTGGTATAGCGGGAAGCGTCACCAAACGGAGTCAGGTCTGGACCAACGCGACCCAGAAATCCTCAATTTCGGTCGCGAACTCGAGAAAGTCCGCTGGTTCGATTGGCTTTTGGACGAAGCAATCCGCCTCGAGACCATGTGACCGCACGATCTCCTCACCGACTGTCGAACTCGTCAGGACGACCACGGGAAGGTCCTTGAGCACGGACTCCTCCTGTAATTCCTGTAATAGCTCGACCCCGTCTGTGTCGGGGAGTCTCGGTTCCAACAGGAGCAAATCGGGTTTGGGCTGGTTCGCGTGCTCGCCTCGCTGGCAGAGATACTCGAGTGCAGACCCGCCGTTCGTCACAGTATGGACGGTGTTTATCAGATTCCCCTCAGTGAGTGATTCCGAGAAGAGACGGGCATCACCGGGGTTTGGCTCGATCAACAGGATATCGATTGGCTCGAGTTCCGATGTCGATTCTGCCGTCATTGCCACCACTACCTAGCGCAGGAACATAAGCCTCGCTACAGTTTGAACCAGCCTGAGAAGTAGCCAGCCATTACGGGCCAAACAACAGTACTGCACTGCAAGATGGCCAATTATTACAGGCTACTCGAGATCGTACGTCTCGATCAGGACTGACTGCGAACCGGATGAATCCACCCAGATGATCCGGAGTTCGTCGGGGCTCTCACAGTCTTCATCAAAATCCTCCTCTTTGATCGTATCCCCTTGCTCTATGACCCCTTCCCACGTATGGCAGAGTTCGTTGCTCTCGTTTCGGATCTCGAGGTCGCCCGGGATCGGTGTGCTCGAGGCGAGGACGAGGGTAATATCCCCATCCCCGTTCTGATCCATCACAACGTTCGTATCCGGCGGCGGTTGATTCGGCCCCGACTCGAGCACGAACGCGCCCACGACAGCCATCGACAGCACCGCAATCGCCACTAACAGTACGACCCCGATCACCGGCGACACGCCACGCTCGAGCGCGTTGTTGGCTCCCTCCGACGAACCGTCACCTGTTGAGACCGTCAGTGACGAGCGTGCTTTCATCGTCCAATTATTGCTTGCAACGAACAAATACCTACCGACCGAACGGTCTGTCGAAGCGTTCACACTCGGCCGCCAGCGCTGTTTTTCCCGGATCCAGCGGACACTGATACTGTCGACTGTACGTCGTCCACGGTTCTTTCCTCCCCGGGTTGTGAGAATCCGCACACAGGTACAGCCAACAGCATGAGCCATACGACCGTTCGCGGATGCTGGGGCCAGATTCAGCATGGCGAGCGTGCTGAAGGTATGAACGAACCAACACTCCCAGACAGCGGATACTATAAACCACCAACACCCCAATGATCGGTAATGACCGATCTCGAGGGAGTGAACGTCGCTCTCGGCGTCTCCGGATCCATCGCCGCCGTCAAGACCGTCGAACTCGCCCACGAACTCCGCCGCCAGGGGGCCAGTGTCCGCGCCGTCGTCTCCGGAAGTGCCCAGGGAATCATCCACCCCTGGTCGCTCGAGTTCGCCACCGAGAACCCCGTTGTCACCGAAATCACGGGGCACGTCGAACACGTCGAACTCTGTGGGTACGACGGCTGGGCCGACATATTGTTACTCGCCCCGGCAACCGCGAACACCATCGGAAAAATCGCGAGCGCCGTCGACGACACACCCGTGACAACGTGCGCGACGACCGCACTGGGTGCTGACATTCCCGTCGTCGTAGCCCCCGCTATGCACGCGCCGATGTACGAACACCCCGGCGTCCTCGAGGCCATCGAAACCGTCGAACAGTGGGGCGTCGACTTCGTAGCCCCACGCCTCGAGGAAGGAAAAGCGAAAATCGCGACCGAAGACGCGATCTGTACCGCCGTCGCCCGCGCAACGGGTGTGACTCCACTCGAGGGGCAGCACATAGTCGTGACCAGCGGGGCGACGAGCGAATCGATCGATCCCGTTCGTGTCCTCACGAATCGATCCTCTGGTACGATGGGGCGAGCGGTCGCGCACGCCTGTCACGTCCTCGGCGCGCGAGTAACTCTCGTTCACGACGGCCCAGACGTCCCCTACGCCGACGTTCAACAGGTCGAAAGTGCAGCCCAAATGCTCGAGGCCACACTCGATCTCACCCCCGCGGCTGATGCCCTCGTCTCTGCGGCCGCGATCGGCGATTACACACTCGAATCTAGTCCCGAGAAGCTCCGTTCCGGCGAGCCCCGAACGCTCGAACTGGAGCCAGTACCGAAACTCCTCGATACCGTCAGGGAGTCCCACCCGGACCTCACGATCGTCGCGTTCAAGGCCGAAACCAGCGGTGAGGACGAGGCGATGGTCGACGCGGCCAGGACGCTACTCGAGCGCGTCGGCGCGGCGTTCGTCGTCGCAAACGATGCGAGCGTGATGGGGCGTGAACAAACACGGGCCCTGTTGGTCCACGCCGACAGCGTCGCCGCATTTGAGGGGGAAAAAGAGGCGCTTGCTCGAGAGCTCGGCGAGTCACTGGGTGTCATTTTGGAAGGGGAATAAGTCACAACCCAAGACCGTCGTCAAGAGAATTATATAGGTGGCGTCCAATCCGTTAGTCGATGGTGCGTTCGACACCACCGCTTGTCAACGTGTCCACCTATCTATGAGCCTACAGCGAGAAACACACAGCCCCCAGCTCTCGAAGGGCGAAATATTCGAAGTCCTCCGGAATCAGCGGCGCCGATATGTCCTCCAGTTTCTCAAACAGGACGGAAACCCCGTCGAACTCGGCGACCTCGCCCAGCAAGTGGCGGCCTGGGAGTACGAAACGACACTCGAGGACGTGACGCCGGAACAACGAAAGCGAGTCTATACCACACTCCAGCAGACCCATCTCCCGAAGATGGATACCGCCGGCATCCTGCGATTCGATTCCGACGAAGGGATTATCGAACCCACCGATCGAACCAACGATCTCAACGTTTACCTCGAGATCGTTCCCGGCAGTGAGTTCGCCTGGCGTGAACTGTACCTCTCTCTCGGGGCTATCGGCTGTGCGCTTGTCGCTGCACTGTGGCTCGAGATTTATCCGTTCACCCTCGTGTCCGAACTCGCCTGGGCGGGATTGCTCTCACTCACCGTCACGATCGCCGCGACAGCACACATCTACTACGAGCGGAACATGCGGCTCGGACAGGGGGAGGCCCCACCGGAATTGTCCTACCGCAACGGTCGGTAACGCGGATCGTCACCTTTTACTCGATATCCCACGCATCCACGACATGGATCAGTTGAAAGAGTCACTCCTCGAGGCTCCTATCATCGAAAAAGACGGGTATCACTACTTCGTCCATCCGATCAGCGACGGCGTTCCAAAGATCGAACCCGGCTTGCTCCGTGAAATCGTAATCCGGATCACGCGAAAAGCCAATCTCGAGGAAGTAGATAAGATCGTCACCCCCGCAGCGATGGGCATTCACATCTCGACCGCCGTGTCGCTCATGACGGATATCCCATTGACGGTGATCCGTAAACGACAGTACGGTCTCGAGGGTGAGGTATCACTCTCTCAGCAGACCGGTTATTCCAAAAACGAGATGTACATCAACGACGTGCAAGCAGGCGATCGAGTGCTTGTTCTGGATGACGTCTTATCGACCGGTGGAACACTCACCGCGGTTATCGGTGCGCTCGACGAGATCGGTGCCGAGGTCGTCGATACTGTCGCCGTCATCAAGAAAGTCGGTGGCGAGAACAAGGTCGCAGACGCCGGATACGACGTAAAGACGCTGATCAACGTCGACGTGGTCGACGGTGAAGTCGTGATCGTCGACGAAGACGGCGACGACTGACGCTGGCAGTCACTTTTTGTCTCCCCAGGGAGCGATGGCCGATGGCCGACTTTATCGCCTGTGGGGCCTCGAGAGTGACTTCGGGCCACCTGCTCAGTCGTCGGTCGCGGGCGACTCGACAACCGCTGTCGTATCCTGCTCGATCAGATGGCAGGAAGCGCGGTGATTTTCCTCGATATGAATCTCCGCAGGTTTCTCTTGGCGACACACTGTCTCGAACTCCGCCGATAACACCGCGCTCGCTTCCTCGAGGTCGTGGGCAAACACCAGTTCGATCGAGTCGGTGAGCGTTTGTTCGGCTGTCCCGTCTGCCAGTGACGGTGGAATCTCGAACTCTTCTCTGAGGCGTGTCTCGAACGCCTCCAGAGGGACTTCTTCGATATCGTCATACCCCTCCTGTTCGGTGACGACTCCTTCGAAAATGGACTCCACGTCGATGTTCTGATCGTGCACTCGATAGATGTAGTCCATGAGATGACGCCACGTTGCTTGCTCGAACGAATAGCCATCCGGTTGGATAATCTCCGGACAGCGGGTGTGAAACCGACACCCGACGGGAGGATTTGCGGGACTCGGAACGTCCCCTGAGAGGGTCACTTCGTCACGTGATCGATGTGGGTCTGGAACCGGAATCGAGGAAATGAGCGCGCGGGTGTACGGATGTTGTGGGTTAGTGAAAATCTCATCCGTCGGCCCCTCTTCGACGATCTGGCCCAGGTACATGACACCGACTCGGTCACAGATTTCACGGATGACACCCAGGTTATGACTAATGATCAAGATACCCAGGCCAAACTCGTCCTGTAAGTCTTGCATGATCGAGAGAATCTCGGCCTGAATTGAGACGTCCAGTGCGGACACTGGCTCGTCTGCCACCAGAAGGTCAGGGTTGACCGATAATGCTCGAGCCAGGCCGATCCGTTGTTTTTGACCACCGCTGAACTCGTGTGGGTACCGGTCGGCGTCGGAGGCCTGCAATCCAACTTTCTCGAGCAGGGTTCCGACGATCTCTCGTCGACGTGCCCGGTCGTTCATACCGTTGACGTACAACGGTTCGGCGACCGATTCACCGATCGACATCCGGGGGTCGAAACTCGAGTCCGGATCCTGGAAGATCATCTGGGCCCGTCGTCGAAACCGTTTGAGTTCTCGTTTGGAGAACGTCGTCACGTCCTCGCCATCGAACAGCACTTGCCCATCAGTGGCCTTTTCGAGCTGTAAAATCGTGGTTGCGGCCGTCGATTTACCACATCCCGACTCTCCGACGATCCCGACGGTTTCTCCGCGCCTGACACTCACGTCGATCCCGTCGACCGCACGGACGCGTCCGATTTCACGTTTCAGGATGCCTTTCGTGATCGGATAGTGTTTCTTGAGGTTTCGGACCTCGAGCAGTGGTGTCTCGGCGCTCATAATCTGTCACCTCCGGCCTCAGAGTGGGCACCAGCCGTTGTTTCCCGGGCAGTCGTTGCTGTACCCTCACCAGCCGTGTCTTCGAGAACGACAGATGAGTCATACATGTCGTGGTAGTGAATACACGAGACCTCGTGGTCGGGACCGGTAGCCTGGAAGAACTCGGGTTGGTCACCGACGAAACAATCGTCGATGGCGTACTCACAACGATCTGCAAACCGGCAGCCATCGGGTGGGTTCGTGACGCTTGGTAACGTTCCACCGATGGGTTCGATGGTTCCGCTCGCACCGGGCAGACAGTTCAAGAGCGCTCGCGTGTAGGGGTGTGCGGGTGAGTCATACAGGTCGTAGACGTCTGCCCGTTCCATCACCTTACCGGCGTACATCACGATGACACGGTCGGCGATTTCTGCGACGACACCGAGGTCGTGCGTGACGAAGATAATCGACATCCCGAACTCCTCCTGAAGGTCCATCAGCAACTCGAGGATCTGGGATTCGATCGTGACGTCGAGTGCGGTCGTCGGTTCGTCGGCGATGAGCAGGTCGGGTTCACAGGCGAGTGCCATCGCAATGATCGCCCGCTGTTTCATCCCGCCGCTGAATTCGTGTGGATAATCGTCAACGCGCGAGGCGGCTTCGGGAATACCCACTTCGTCCAAGAGCTCTATCGCTCGTTCTCTGGCGGCGTCTTTCGAGAGATCCTGATGGGCCTGAATTGCCTCGCGGATTTGCGCCCCAACGGTGTAGACGGGGTTGAGCGCACTCTGTGGGTTCTGGAAGACGTGACTGATCCGCCCGCCGCGAATCTTTCTGATTTCATCGTCACTCATTTCGGTGACGTTCTGTCCGTCGAAGATAATCTCGCCACCGGCGATTTCGCCGGGTGGCATCTGCAAGATGCGAGTGATCGATTCAGTCGTGACGGATTTACCGCTGCCACTTTCACCGACGATACAGACGGTTTCGCCCTGATCGACGTCGAAGCTGACGCCGTCGACGGCGTATACGGTACCCTCGCCGGTGTGAAACACCGTCTCGAGATTCGTGACTGAGAGGAGTGGATTGCTGCTCATAGGTTAGGTTTCGTGTCGTGGATCGAGTGCGTCTCGCAGGGCATCACCGAGGAAGTTGAACGACAACACGGTGAAAAACAGGAAGATCCCTGGAATCGTTGCGACCCACCAGGCCGTCGCCAGGTGGTTCCGGCCATCCGAAATGATGCGCCCCCACGACCAGATGTTGGGGTCGCCAAATCCGAGGAAGGCCAGCACGGCTTCAGTCAGGATCATCACTGGGATGATCAACGTCGCTGCCGTGATGATCGTGTTCGACACGTTTGGCAGAATGTGGCGTCGAATAATGTAGGCCTTCCCTGCACCGGCGGCCTCGGCCGCCTGGATGTAGGACTCTTCGCTCCGTTGGAGTGCTTCCGACCGCACGAGGCGGGCAGTCCCACCCCAGCCAGTAAACGCGAGGATAACGATCAGGAGGAAGAGGCTGCCACCGTAGATGTAGACGAGCAGGACGATCAGGAAGAACGTCGGGAACGTCATCAGGAGGTCGACGAAGCGCATGAGCACCTCGTCGATCCAGCCGCCCGAGAACGCAGCCGTTGCACCGACGACGCTCGCAAGGATGATGCTGAACAGCGTCGCGATCAGGCCAACCTGGAGGCTAACCTGTGCGCCCGTAATCGTGACCTCGAGGATATCTTCTCCAGTTCGGTGGGTACCGAAGGGATGTGCCCACTCCCCACCGAAGAAGACCGGTGGTGCGTTTGGATTACCCCAGTTTGGCTCGGGGTGGCCGATGATGAGTGGCCCGACGGTCCCCATCACGAAGATAATCGCGAGGAAGCCGAGACTCCATATCGCGGCCGTATTCTGTTTGAACTTCGACCAGTAGTACATCGTCATTCGCTTGTTTTGGTACAGGGGGACGACGACGTACCAGAACAATGCAACCAATGTCAGGCCAAAGAGCCAGTCGACGTTATTGGGGGTCAGTGACAACTCGAAAAGTATCAGGTCCTGTTCGAGGACCGGGTGACGCTCGGCGACAAAGAGGAAATCATAGAGCCAGAGCAGGCCAACGGCAAGCAACGACAGCGTCGATCCGACCGTCTTTCGGTCGAAATTGAACCGCCCCGTCTCGTACTCCTCCCAGTCGATCTGTCCGATTTCGATTCTATCTGGTGAAGTGTCTGTTGCCATTAGTTTCTCCCCTCGTAGGTAATCCGTGGGTCAAGCACGGTGTACAGGATGTCCTGTAGCAAGTTCCCAAGAATCGCGATAATGACCGGGACCAGCGTGGTCGCGAGGACCAGTGGCGTGTCCATGTTGATGATCGCATTGTAGCTCACGAGGCCGAGGCCGGGAATACCGAA
>PUKM01000276.1 GCA_003552325.1 Natrialbaceae archaeon
TACTCGCTATACTCGGCGGCGAGGGCGTCGACGTGAGCGTCGCGCTCGACTTTCGCAATGATACTCGCGGCCCCAACGAGGGGGTCGTCATCGTCGGCGCCGTGAGCGGCGTCGACCGTACAGGTGAGGGCCGTGGTGTCGGCGACTCGCCGGGCGAAGCGGTCGGCGTCGGTGTCACAGGCGTCACAGATGACGGTTGGGGAACGCTCAGCGTCCCGTCCCCGTTCCCGCGACTCGAGGGCCCGCTCGATCGCCCGCGCATGCCCCTCGACGGTGAGGGTGTTCATGTCGGTCTCCGGGGCATCGATCCTCGAGACGGGAATTTCGGCGACACCGACCTGGATTCCCTCGCCGTCACGAAGGGCACTCGAGAGTGTCGTACGTCGCTCGGGTGAGAGGCGTTTCGAGTCCGCCAGGCCATCGGGGAGGGTGGCTCGAGTGTCGACTGCGACGGCAGCGACAAACATCGAGCCGAACACCGGGCCTTTCCCCGCTTCGTCGACGCCGACTGGCATAGGTGAGGCTGCTCGAGCAGGACCCAAGGCTGTTTCGACTCCCGTGGCTCTCACTCGAGTCGTTTGCTTTGGGTTCTCGAGTGATTTGCCACGTTTCTCCGCTTTCGCCCCCGGTTTCCGGTCGAGTAAATCCTCGATATCGAGTATCGTGGCAGCGTCGTTCACTCGGTCGTCGATGGCTGTGGTCGAAGTGTCGCTCGATGAACTGGGGCCAAAAGGAGTGTTCCGCCTGGCAGTCATATGTGGATACAGGGGGTAGTTCTGAAAGACCATCGCGACGTTGCGGGCGGTCAGTTCGAGACTAATGACGTCACTGTCGCCGAACGAAATCGTTCCTGCAGATGGCTGTTCAAGGGCGGCAAGTAGCCGGGTGTTGTGCTTTTTTACAGCCTGATAGGCCAACGAACGTGAGAAATCCGCCATTTTGTACCTCGAGGTCGACACCGTTGACGGCAGTGGCGTCGCCGAATCATTTTATCAGGTAAGCGAGTGTGATCGATGTCATGCTCATTGATAGTGCACCGATTAACAAGCTGGCGGCTTCGCAACCTGATTCAACTGTACAGTACCGTGTTGCAGAGCACGTCAGCAGTCAAGGCGCTTAACGGACGCCATCAGCAAACTCATCGAACAACTTGACGACGCGTTGTTCGATCTCATCGCGAATCGGGATGACGGCCTCGAGAGAGCGACCATGGGGATCCTCGAGTCCCCAGTCGCGGTGTTCCCCGTCCCACGTTGCGGGACAGACGTCTCGAGCCGAACATCCCATCGTGATGACGACGTCGGCAGCCTGTATCTCCTCGAACGTGATTTCCTGGGGTTTGCGGTCGCCGAGGTCGAAGCCACAGTCGGCCATCGCCTCGACGACGACATCGTGAACGGCTGCAGCCGGCTGTGTTCCACCGGTCAGAATCGCAACGTCGCCCTCGCGGCGCTCGCGTTCGCGCTCGGCGAACGCAGTCGCCATTTGGCTTCTCCCCGCGTTCTGGACGCAGACGAACGCAATCGTCGCTGCCGGTGATCGAGTAGTGTCAGTCATGGGTGTGGGTGTGTGGTAGCTCGGTCGATAACTCGGCGGTCCGTCGGATGTTTTCGAGGACCAGACCCCACAAGAACGTGTCGGCTCCTGGCGAGCCATCGTCTGTGAGCGTCTGCTCGAGGTCATCGATCGCCTCGAGAGCGCTAGCTCGTGTCGTGATCGTTTGCTCGGTCGCTCCGCTGAGTGCCAACTGAAAGGCGGCGCGTACGTCGGCTTCGGCGGCCTCGAGTGGTGCGACGAGGTCGTCGGCAGGCGGTGCCGATTGGGAAAGTGACGCCGTCGCGATCCGTTCGGCGTGGGCCGCGACGGCCCCAAGTGTCCGGGCTGTTTGGTAACTGTGGAACGCACTCGAGCGGTCAGCGTCGAGTCGGCTGACCTCGGTGACGTCCTCGAGTCCCCGGTGAAAGCCCCGGGTCACGAACGAGATCTGCCTGTCGACATCCGAAACACGGTTGCGTACCCCATTTGCCAACGTCTCGTCGTTGGTACAAAACGCCTCTGTGGCTTGCCGGTGACTCTCGAGGGCGTGTTGGCGGAGCTGGGCGGTGCTCTGTGCAAGGGAGACGTCCGTTGGGTCAAGCAGGTCGTGTGCGACGATCTCCTCGCGGTCTTCGACGTGGATCGCCATCCCGACGAGTCGGTCGATGGTCCTGGTCGTTTCCCGACGCAGCTGCCGGTCGAGGCCGTCTGCATCGGTCACTTCGATCCGGTCGTTCCCGCTCGTGTATGCTTCTCGGATACGCTGACAGACGACCGTCGCATCGAGCGAACTCGCGTTGATGTGTGCCCTCCGATCTGTGGATTCGAGGGAGCCGGGTGCCATAACCACGCGGTCGCGGTACGGATAGAGGTGCATCGAATCTCCAGCTTCGAGTCCCTGATCGATCGCCCACCGTTTTGGGAGCGAGATGGTGAACGTCGTGTTTCCGGTCAGCTGAAGATTTCGTTCGACGGAATCGTCAGGCGTGTCGGTCATTATTAGTCAGTAGATCAATTCGTCGTCGTTTTCGATCATATAGAGCGTCCGGGCGGAGACATTGACAGCGTGATCGCCGACGCGTTCTATGTCCCGAAGCGTCAGGAGTACGCGCGATACGTCCTCGAAAAGCGTGCCGTCGCCAGCCTCGCGCTCGAGTAAGTCTTCGACGACAACCGCACTCGCTTCCTCACATAGTGTATCGAGGACTTCGTCCATCCTCGCGACTTCATACGTCGCTGCAACGTTATCCTCGGCGTAAGCTGTCATTGCAGTCTCGAGCATCTCGAGGGCGTACCCACCAACCTCGGGGATTTCAATGTCGGGATATCGTGTCTGGCCCACGTGCGTGGTATGTTTCCCCACATTGGTTGCCAGGTCTCCGATCCGTTCGAGATCGGTGATGATCTTGAACGTCGAGGCAATAAAGCGGAGGTCGCCTGCGACCGGTTGCTGTAACGCGAATAGCTCGATACAGTTCTGTTCGAGTGTGAGATACAATTCGTTTATCTCATGATCGCCCTCGATGATCGCCTCGGCGCGTTCGACGTTGCCGGTCTCGAAGGCCTCGAGTGCGCCCTCGAGACGACCCTGTACGATCTCGCTCATCTCGAGGACGTCCGTCCGCAGCGTCTCGAGTTGATTTTGGTATTCGTTTCGCGGCATCGTTATCCAAACTTTCCGGTGATGTAGTCCTCGACACGGTCGTCTTTGGGATTCTCGAAGATTCTCGCCGTGTCGTCAAACTCGACGAGCTCGCCACCGGTGAGGAAGACGGCCGTCTTATCGGAGATTCGCGCGGCCTGTTGCATGTTATGAGTGACGATGATGACTGAGTATTCCTCGACGAGTTCGTCGATCAGGTCCTCAATCTTCGAGGCGGCGACGGGGTCGAGCGCCGAGGTCGGTTCGTCCATCAGGATGACCTCGGGGTCGGGTGCGATTGCGCGGGCGATACACAGGCGCTGTTGTTGGCCACCGGAGAGGTCGAGACCGCTCTCGTCGAGTTTGTCTTCAACTTCGTCCCAGAGTGCAGCACCCTTGAGCGCACGTTCGACTGCGTCGTCGAGGTCGACCTCGTCAGCTCTGCCCTGGATCCGGAGGCCATAGGCGACGTTGTCGTAGATGCTCTTGGGAAACGGGTTTGGGGCCTGAAACACCTGCCCAATTTTCCGACGCAGGGCGACGGGATCGACGTCGTCGTCATAGACGTTCTTGCCGTGGAAGGTGAGTTCGCCCTCGACGGTACAGCTTTCGATCCGATCGTTCATGCGGTTGATCGAGCGTAGGAACGTCGATTTTCCACAGCCAGAGGGGCCGATGATGGCGGTTACCTGGTTTTCGGGAATCTCTATCGTGACGTCCTCGAGGGCCCGTTCGTTTCCATAATACACCGAGAGGTCCTCACTACGGACTATCCCCTCGGCGTCGGTTGGTTCACGGCCCCGGTCTGTTTCGACCGAGAAGCCGGTTTCGATCAGTGTCTCGTCGGTTGTGTCTGTCATTTCACTAGACATTGGTGAGTGATGCGTCCGCTTCGTACTTCTTGCGCAGGTAGCCAGCAATGACGTACATCGCGACCAGGAACGCCAGCAAGACGACGATTCCGAGCGCAGCGAGTCCGTTGAACATCCGGTCGGCCTGGTAGGTCCAGTTGTAGATCTGGGTGGGCATCGCGCTGAACGACGAGAGGGGCCCGTCTGGATAGCGGGTCGCGTGGAGCATCGTCCCGACCATAATCAACGGCGCCGTCTCACCGATTGCGCGGGCGAGCGCCAGGATGGTCCCGGTGAGGATACCGGGCATCGCCTGCGGGAGGACCACCCGTCGAATAGTCTGCCACTTGGTCGCCCCCATTGCGTAGGAGCCGTCCCGGACGCTGCTTGGGACTGCCCGGAGCGATTCGATCGAGGCGACGATGATTATCGGCACGATGAGTAAGGCGAGGGCGATCGCACCTGCTAAGATGACAGAGCCGAGGCCGGCGTCGTTGACGATCAGTGCGAGTACGAGCAAGCCGTAGACGATCGAGGGAACGCCTGCGAGGTTCGCGAGGTTTGCCTCGATCAGCCGGGTAACCCGGTTTCTCGAGGCGTACTCAACGAGATACACCGCACAGCCGACGGCGATGAAAAACGCCAGGGCGGCCGTCAGCACCATCAACCAGAGCGAGGCGACGATCGAGGCCCCGAAGCCTGCCCGTTCGGCGCGCGATGACGACGGTTGTGTGAGGAACTGGACCGGGTCGATCTGAAAGACCGTAAGCCCCTGGTAGGCCTCCCACACTACGTCGAGAATCAACAGCACCAACATCACGAACCCGAACAACGACGCCGCGACGAGGACGGCGTGGAAGACCCGATTGAGGAACTTCTCACGGCCGAGATCGACGTCGGCGAAGAGCTCTTGACCGTCTCGGAAACTCATCGGTACTCCTCCTGGAACCGCTGTTTCAGCCGGTCGTTGAGCAAGTTCATCGTGAGCGTCATTAAGAACAGCAACAATCCAACGGCGAACAGGCTCTGATACTCGACGGTTCCCACCGCACTGGTTCCACGAGCCATCGAGACCAGATACGCGGTCATCGTCATGATCTCGGCGAACGGGTTCGCCGTCAGGTTCGCGTTGAACCCGGCCGCGAGGGTGACCGCCATCGTCTCACCGATCGCTCGCGAGAGCGCGAGGATGTAGGAGGCGAAGATGCCGGAGACGGCCGCCGGGAGGACGATCCGGATCGAGACCTGGTACTTGGTCGCGCCGAGTGCATAGGCCCCGTTTCGGAGTTCGTCAGGAACCGCCTGCATCGCGTCCTCACTGATCGAAGAGACCATGGGAATCGTCATCGTTCCGACGACGAGCACACCGGCGAGCAGGCTGTATCGCCCCACGCGAACGCCCATCATCCACTCAGCAGCAGGATCGAGCACGAACGGGGCGAGGTGACTGATCGAATCGAGGAGGCCACCGGCGGGATTGATGACGTTCGTTGCGATTCCTCCCACGAGCACCGGCGTGAGAAACGAGACCGCAAAGTACCCGTAGACGATCGTTGGGATGCCAGCGAGCACCTCGAGCACCGGTTTGAGTTTGTTTCGCGTTCCGGTCGAGGCGTACTCAGAGAGATACAGTGCTGTCGCAGTCCCGATGGGAATCGAAACCAAACCAGCGCCAATCGTGATCGCAAGCGTTCCCCAAACGATGGGCAAGACGCCGTGAGCGGGCGTTGAGTGGTCTGGTGCCCAGCGCGTGCCGGTGAAGAACTCGGTGAACGAAACCGTTCGCGAGAAGGTGTCACCGCTGAGGAGCACCTCGCTGAGGCGTGCGCCGAAGAAGTAACTCGCTGCGTTGTCGAACAGAACCAGGAAAATCGCGACCGTCGTCACGACGGTGATCGTTGCACAGGCAAAAAAGATCCGTCGGACGCGATCGTTCGATTTGTGTGCATCCTCGAGGGTGTCATCGCCCGAAATGCCCGGTCCAGATTTGGTATCAGTACTCATAATGATGGTGAACGGAGTGACCGGGACAGTTCAGGGGTCCTGTCGCTCGACGGTGATTTCGTCCGGATCCGCCCCGATGTCGTCGAGAACCGAATCGAGCTGGTCGTGGTTGTCGATGATGTCCTGATCTGTGGCCCGGTAGAAGTCGACCTCCGTCGCGAACTCGTGTTGGTTATTGATGTAGAAGCGAGCAAACGAGGCGATGAGGTCCGTGTTCTCCTCGAGTTCGGCGTGGTTGAAATAGAAAAAGAGCGGCCTGGCAAGTGGTGAGTACTCCCCGCCCTCGATGTACTGCTCTTCGGGTGGGTAGAACTCGCCGTCCTGTTCGCTTTCGACGTCGACCGTCACGAGTTCGCCACCCTGGTCCTGGAGGCTTCGAAGGTGGCCAACGCCGCCCCACCCGAGTGCGTACTCGTTGTCGGCAACGGCATCCCAAATCTCGTCGGTCTGGCTCGTCGCGGAGTAGTCGTCGCGGATGTTGCCCATCTCGCCGTTGATGTTCTCGGTGAAGTAATCGAACGTCCCCGAAGCCGAGTCACGGGCGTGAAGGGCGATGTCTTCGTCCGGCCACTCGTCGCGGACGTCGCTCCACTGCTGGACGTCGGACTCGAACTCCCAAATTTCTCTGAGTTCCTCGAGCGTAATTTCTTCACACCAGTCGTTGTCCTCGTTGACGCCAACTGCAAGCGTGTCTTGGCCGACGGTGTAGTGGGTGTACTCAACGTCGTTTTCGCCACAAATGTCAATCTCTTCGTCGGTGATCTCCCGACTCGCACTCTGGAACGCGGAGTTGGCCTGACAGAACTCCTGGAAGCCAGCACCGGTCCCTTCTGGCTCGACGTTGACCTGTGCGTCGGGGTACTCCGCCTCGAAATCCTCCGCAGCGATCTGTGTGATCGGTGCGACGGTGTTCGACCCCGACGCCGGGATCTCCCCCGAGAGGCCGTCGCCATCACCGTCGCCCATACACCCGGCGACGCTCAGCGCGCCGACGGATGCAATCGTCGTCATTGCGGTTCTCCGGGTTATGCTTCGCCCCCCTCGATGTTGGCTTGGTGCCATCATCTGGCTATTCCGAAGCTCGTCATAAGAAGTGTTCTAATAGTTATATATCTTGGAATAGACGTATCCATGACCCAAAGTAGCCACCAAACGTCCAGTGAATGACTATGTATGCCACACTATCCGGGCGACGTCGAAGAAGCAGCCTACGGGGGAATTCAAATCCTTCGCACTCAACTCACCCTTTCCCGCGCATCCGTCCAAGCAGCGCCCCGGCCAGCACGTCGAACGCGCCGAAGACGACGGCGATACCAGCGAGAAACAACGGTTCGATCCCCAGCCCGACACCGGGAATCGCCTCGAGGAAGGCGATAGCACCGACGGCCAGGACGCCGAGAGCACCCTGGGTTGCCTCGAGGCGTTTTCCATACAGTATCCCTCCGAGGCCGATCAGCGAGATGGCGAGTGCCGCCATCCAGAACGGAACGAACATAACGAGTATGGCTAACAGGACGCCGCCACCGATCACCCCGACACCGGACTTGCGAAGTCGCCTCATTCCGTTCGTCGGTTCGGTACCCATTGAACGCTCACCATCGATGCGTTGTGTGGGCGGTGTCGAACGGTGTGATACCCATAGCCGATCTGTTTCTCATGGGCGAGGTGCTGCCTTTTGTAACGCCGTCTCAGCGATGTTCCCGCCGTAGTCCGCACTTCGCGAGAGCGAGTCGACGATCAGACCGAGTGATTGTGCCTGCATCGGCTCTAAGTCCCGAAGCTGGTCGTCGATTGCCCGGGTATGCTGATCGATCTCGCGCACCGCTTCGATGGCCTCGTGGCCAAGTTGGGTCGCTTTCTCACTCTCCTCGGCCAATAAGGCATCCATCGACTTGTTTAACACCTCCCCCGCATCCTCATGGAGGTTGGCGATCGCCCCAGCAACGGCGCCCGAAATATCTCCCAGGTTGTGTGCCAGCGTGGCAATTTTGACGGCGTGGTCACCGATGCGCTCGAGTTGACGCGCACTCGAGTGGTAATCGAAACAGTCCTCTCTGGAGACACCCAGATCCTCGACTGCCCGGGAGGAGCGGAGCGTCGCCCGGAAGATCCGTGAGACGACCAGGAAGAGTCGGTCGACGTCGTCGTCGCGCTGGATGACGTCAAGGGCGATGTCCTCATCGTTCTCGAGTAAGCTGGTGACGGCGTCGGCGAGCATCGAGTCGGCGATCAGGCGCATCCGAGTAACGGCGTTGACGATCGAGAGCTCTGAGGAGTCGAGTAAGTCCTGGATGACAACGCTGTCGGTCGATTCTTCTAATACCTCGACGCCGACCAGCCCCTGAGTGGCGGTCCGAATTTCGCTTCGCTGGTGCGTCGTCACCTGTGGGGCCTCGAGAGTGATGACGTCGAAACCGCTGACGTACATCGTCGTCACCGCCCGACGCAGACGGTCGCCCTCGAGTCCCGAAACATCGAGTCGCCCCTCCTGGCGATCGACTTCTCGCTGGGGAGACAAGAGGAGCTCGTCGCCATCCGGGTAGAACTCCACTGTCGTCCCTGCGCCGACGTCGTTTTCGGTCGCCCAGGTTTTCGGGAGTGACACTGTGTATGTCGACCCCCCAGTCACCTGGACCTTGCGCGTCTCCATAGGCGACAGTTCCGTCCTCGAGGTGATAAATGTACTCGGATCTATAGAGCGATTTTCGGTCTACTCGAACCGCTGTAGAAGATGGTTCTACGTGCGCTTTTGGGTATATGCGGGTCAATAGGACACTAGCATCTAAAATATGACTATATACTCCTATATATCTATTGGGCTGACCAAGCGGCGGGCTACTCGTGGGCCTGGAATTCACCGTCTCCCCTCGAGGTCGCTGTACTGGCCGATGTCTGGACTCTCACGTTCACTACCCGTGGCGCTCGCTCGAGTCGATACGCCCATACGCCTCGCGTGCGAGCAATGCAGTATGCACGCAGACGCCGTCGTCCTCGACATCGACGGAGTAGTCGTCGACGTCGAAGACTCGTACCGCCGGGCTATCGTCGAGTCAATCGACCACGTCTACGGCCGGACGATCGCCCACGAGGACATCCAGCTATTCAAAAACGCTGGTGGATTCAACAACGACTGGGAACTTACTTACGCCGCAGCCCTCTTCTTGCTTGCCACGGAGGAAGGCTACGGCCGCTCTCTCGAGGCGTTCACCGAGGCTATCGCTGA
>PUKM01000267.1 GCA_003552325.1 Natrialbaceae archaeon
TCGATTGGACGTCTGGCATGGGTATCAGTCGACAACGGCCGAGTCTGGATAGAACCCGATCCAGGCGAACCACATAGCTTCGAACGCGTACACCGCCTCGAGCGGGAGCTCTTGGGGGTCGTGGGCTGTACCCGATTCATCGAGCACATCGTTATCCTCACCGCGTTCGTAGACCTCCCCGTCGTGACGGTAGAGGTGACCAGCGCCGATCCGTTCGTCCCAGACCGCAAGGAGTGCTAGCTCGCTCTCTGGGTCGGCTCGGGCAGGGTCGGTTTCGGTTTCGGCCTCTCCCGCGTCGACGCTGATCCCGATGAGCCCATCCTCCGCTAATCGATCTCGCTCAACGGCGATGGTTCCCTCGGGTAGTCTCGCCCCGAGGAACATCTGCTTGTTCGGGTGGCGATCATCGACGGCAAGTGGCTCGAACATCGTTGGACTGTCGGGTTCGTAATACTCCGCTCGTGGGTTGTACGAGCCGTACGGGTCACTGCCGTAATCACGGGCGTAACCCGTCGACTCAGTCAGTACCTGTGAATCCGGGTAGGCTTCACGCCACTGCTCCCAGGGCGACCAGAACACGGGGAACTCCTGTAGGGAGGCACCCTCGAGTGGGCCCTCAGTCGCCGTCGCGAGCATTTGTGGCCAGCGACTCTCGTTTTCGCGGTCGTACATCACGAGGTTGCTGTTGAGGAGTCTCCCAGAAACACCGAATTCGACGCCGTTGCGGAAGAATCCCATTGCGGTCCCTGTCAGTGGGCAATAGGTGACGGCGATCGATTCCCCACCGAGTGCATCGTTCACGATTTCGTGGTGGACGAGGATAGATTGTGGGTAGACCTTCGCCTCCCCGTCGATCACCACGCCGAACACGGGGTCGCCATCATCGATCCGATCCCCGACGTCCGATACCGGTTCGAACGAGGGGTCGTCGATTGACGGAATCCCATCCTGTGGAACCCCACCGCTCACGGTCTCGTCACGAAGGGCCCCGAACTCGTATGCCACTGGAAGCCCCTCCGAGGCGAGTGGAATCGCAGTCTCCGCCGCAGCGTCGGGGTCGGGTTCGGTCGAGTTGGGTTCACCGTTCGAGGCCGTCACGTTCGTTCCTTGGCCGTCACCAGCGTCATACGGCCCACCGTCGTCGCTATCGAGACAACCAGCAACCATGGCAGCCGTGGCGCCGCCGATCCCTGCCAAGAGGGCTCGTCTCGAGTACGCTCTCATACCAGACGCTTGTGTTCCCTTCGTCAAAGCACATCCGTGGCTGTGCAAAACGGCCGCACAACCGAGTGCAAAGTCAGTCGTCTGCTGCAGCCGTGTCCGTTTCGTCACTGGCCTCGAGGTCGGCCTCGATGCTCGGCGGGTACACCCCTCGCTCGAGTGTCAGATCCGATTGCGGACGGGCCATACACGTCAAAGCATACCGTTCGGCTTCGGCTTCGGTCAGCCCTCGAGCGGCCGGTTGGGTGACCTCGCCCTCGAGGATTTCGGCCGAACAGGCCAGACACATCCCGACCCGACAGGAGTACTCCTGGGCGATGCCTTCCTCGAGACACCGGCTGAGGATGGTCTCTTTGTCAGAACAGGTGATCGTTTCGCCGGTGCCGACGAACTCGACGGTGTACTCGGTCATACCCGCGGATACGAAAGACCGTTTTAAAACTCTTTACTCCCTCGCACGGCCGGATTTGATGTGCCTGAATCGCGTGGGAAAGAGTTGCTATCACCTGGACTCGACAGAAGCTTCCGAGTACTCGAGACGAAGTGTGAGTGGGACGGACGCCGGTGCCCGATTTCTCGGGATAGACGCACGAAAAACGTTTTCCCCTCTCGGTAAGACAGTCGCGATATGAGTAGTATGGAACAGTCAGCTTCGACGACGACCCAGCGCGAACAGTCACCGGACGTGGTTGTCGTCGGCGCTGGCACAGCCGGGTGTTACGCCGCGGCCACCATCGCCAACGCGGGATACGAGGTCGTCATCCTCGAGCGGAAAACCGAGGAAGAAGCGGGCCACATCGCCTGCGGTGACGCCCTCAAAGGGGCCGATGCCTTTCCGGAAGTCATCCCGAAGACACAGTTACAGCCCGCGTTTACGAACACGGACGTCGACCACGGCCGGTTCGAAATCCCACAAGAAGACACCATCCTCGAGATACCAATCCCGGGTGAACTGGCGGTTATTGACCGCTTGGAGTACGGCAAGCGCGTGATCGAAGGAGCCGCTGAGGCTGGCGCAACGTTCCACTACGATACCGTTGTCCAGGACGTAGTCCACGACGGCACCGGCCGGGTAACGGGCGTCACCGCCATCTCTCGAGGGGACCCATACACCTACGAGGCCGACCTCGTCGTTGACGGGGCTGGCTCGCTCTCGCTGTTACAAGACAAGGTCGACTTCACTGATTCGACGTTCGATACGAACGTGAACTACGCCCAATTCTGTTCGGCCTACCGTGAAATCGTCCACGTCGAGGATCCAGTCGAGTGGTCCGATGCACTCGTGTTCAAACCCACCGAGCGGGCCGCTGGCTACCTCTGGTATTTCCCGCGAACCGAAACCGAGATCAACGCAGGCCTTGGGTTCCAGATGACCGAACAACCGATGAAACTGGTCGAGGACCTCAAAGTCGACCTCCGCAACCGTCCGGAGTTCGCTGGTGCCCGTGTCGAGGATAAACTCGGGGCCGCCCTTCCAACCCGCCGACCGTATGACTCGGCCGTCCACCCCGGGTTCGTCGCCGTCGGTGACGCCGCCGGCCACGTCAATCCCACGACGGGAGGCGGCATCGCTGGCGCGGCCTACGCCGGCAAGTACGCCGGTGAACAGGCCATCGAAGCCCTCGAGGAAGGCGAGATGAGCGAGGACCTCCTCTGGCGGTACAACGAACGGGTCATGGACCACTACGGGGCACGGTACGCCGCCCTCGACGTCTACAACATCCTGTCGACGGCCGTCGACGTCGACGACCTGATGGGGCTGCTCGCAGCCATGCCCGGTGACAAACTGGCAGAGGCGCTGTACTCGGGAAGTACGGACATCGGCATGAAACTCAAACTCGAGGCGCTGCTGAAGAGCCGTGGTCACTGGGGGACGATCTGGAACCTCTATCAGACCAAACGGTGTGCAGACGAGATTTTAACCCACTATGAGGCGTATCCCTCGAGTCCGGATGCACTCGAGACCTGGCAGGCCGAACGGGACGAGTTGATGGAGAAGGTGTACGAGACGACCGGTGCCGACCCGAAATATTAGCGGTATGTAGTAGCGACCTGCACACGCAACCGTTCGATACGGCAGTCTGTCGGTGGATGGGTCCCCAGTAGTCGTCGAAAGAGTAGGTGTTTCGGGCCGGCCAAAAACTGGTCGTCGTCCCACGGTGGTGGCACAATCCCGAACGCAGCGGTCGAGCGCTGGGTCCGCATATCCACACGCGGACGCGCTGAGTGATCTGCTTCGAGGACCTCGAGCGCACTCGCCAGTGCGGCCGGATCCCCAATCAGTGTCGCCCCAGCGTGGTCGGCGACGTACTCCCGATAGCGACCCACGAGGGCGACCGACAGACGACTCGAGAGATAGACCGGCGCGACGACGATGAGGATGATCGGGTGGCTGAATCGCTCGAGTAAAGTCAGCGCTTTCGTCGCGGGAAAAGAGAGGGCGGTGAGTACCGCAGCATCCCGGTTCGAAACGTGCGCCAGTTCGTGGGCGAGAACGGCATCGAATTGGTCGTCCTCGAGCGTCTCACAGAGACCTCGCGAGACGACGATCACCGATTCTGACGGCCGATAGCCGACAGTCGCGGCCTGTGGGTTCCAGGAGGCTCCGATTTCGACGGTCGGAATCGGCACATCGGCCTGGCGGGCGAGGCGGGCGACCCGGTGTTGGATGTCACGCTGGCGTTCGGGGTCGCTGATCACGTCGTACGTCTCCTCGAGGTCGGTTTTGACGGTCGAATCGGGACCAAACTCCGACGTGAAGAGTCGGTAGCAGTGCCAGAAGACGGCGACTATGCCGACGACCACTGCGAACGACGTTACTGGAAATGCCAGTCGGGTAACCAGGAGTTCGTGGCTGAGAAGGACGCCACCGGCCGCGACGATGACCAGTGTGAGAACCCGTGGCGGAACGGTGCGTGTCGGTTGCCACAGCGCGCTGGTGAACCACTCGACGAACTCCCGCATCCCGTCGTGAGCGATTCGGTCGGTGAGGATCCCTGGTTCGATGAGGAAGCCAACTACCCGGATGACGAGCCACCAGATTGTAAGGAGGGCACCGAGTGCAATCCCGAGAACCAGGAGCGTGGCCGCCAACGAGTGGACTAATTCGACGAAGAGAAACGCCGCAAATGAGGCGAGAACGAGTTCGGCGGCAAGCAAGACGAGAATCCCGAGGAGGCCGAAGAGCGAGGCAATCGCCATCCGAACCCACAGGCCACGTCGGAGTGTGGAGGCCTCAGTCATCGATCAGGGGCGGCACCCGCTCGAGGAATGTGCTCTCATAGCCAGTCGTCCCAGACGTTCGTGACAAACGGTCAAAAGTACTGTGTGTTTCCTCGGTGATGGAGGCATCAATGGGGCGGTCCAACTCGAGGGACGACTAGCTAACACTGTTTGGAAGCAACCGAATACATGTCAAGAGTAACCAAACAATATGTCGGATTCATACTCGAGACGGAAAGCATTGGCAGCACTGGGACTGACTGGTCTCACAGCTCTCGCCGGTTGTCTGGGCGACGATGCCGTCGATGGTGACGACGCGGGTGCAGGTGGCGACGAGGAGGACGCGGATGACCACGAGGACGAACACGACGACGATGGTGACGGGACAGTCGACGCAACCGGTGAGGACCACGTCACGGTAACCGTGGCCCCGGATGGAGAGCACACGTTCGATCCGGCTGCCATCCGGATCGACAGCGGGGCGACGGTCCGCTGGGAGTGGGGCGGCGGCAATCACAACGTGGTCCCCGAGTCACAACCCAGCGATGCTGACTGGGAGGGGTACAGCGCCCTCGAGGGCAAAGGCCACGAGTACGAATTCACCTTCGACGTCGAGGGTGAGTACGAGTACATCTGTGAGCCACATGCTGCGACGATGGTGGGCGAGATTCACGTCGACGGCAGCGATGATGAGGAAGAAAGTGGCGACGCCGACGCAGGAAGCGACGACGATGGCGGCTATGGCTCCAGCGATGATGACGAAGAAAGCGACGATGGCAGTGATGACGGCGGCTACGGCTACGGCTACTGATCCCCCATCAGTCGCACAAAAAGGAGTTCGGTCACGTCCCTGTGATCACGCCGATGGTCGTTCCTGGCTAATTCGCTCGAGCGCGCCAGTCACGACGTCGACGCCGTGGCGAAGGCTCGCTTCGTCGACGTCGAACGTCGAGGTGTGGTGGCCACCCGGATGATCAGTGCCGATACCGACGTAGCACGCCAATCCACCGTTTTCCTGAACTTCACGCATGAGGAAGGTCGCATCTTCGCTGCCGCCGAGTTGGTCACGCTCGAGGACATTGTCGACACCGGGGGTCTCGCCAGCAACCGACTCGACGATCGAGACGAGTGCCTGATCGCTCGTCGCACTCGGGGCCTCCGCACCGAGTTCGATCTCGAGGTCACAGTCGTGCATCCTGGCGGCGGACTCGAGGATCCGTGTCGCGTGCTCTCGCATGTATTCCATGAGTTCGGTCGTCTCCCCACGCACTTCCGCGACGAGGCGGGACTCTTCGGGGATGATGTTCGCAGCCGAGCCTCCCTCGATGAGTCCGGCGTTGATCCGCGTTTGCCCGTCAGAGTGGCGAGGGATCGTGTAGAGGTTTTGCACCGCCGCCGCGAGCGCCTGGTTGGCGTTCCGACCCTGTTCTGGTCGACCACCCGCGTGTGCCGGCTCGCCGGAAAAGGTCGCCTCGAGGTGGGCAACAGCGAGGAAGCCATCGATTCCGGCGACGATTTCGCCGGTCGGGTGGTCGAGACCGATGTGGAGCGCCAGGAGGTACTCGACGTCTTGGATGTGTTCGCTTTTTGCCATCGATTTCGCCCCGCCGATGACCTCCTCTGCAGGCTGGAAGAAGACCTTCAACGTGCCCTGGAAGTCGCTGTCGACGATTTCGTCGATCACGCCGACACCGATTGTCGCGTGGGCATCGTGGCCACAGGCGTGCATGGCCCCCTCGTGCTCCGATCGGAATCCCTCGAGTGCCGGCTCGTGTGTGCCGTTGTCGGCTTCAGTGCGCGGCAACCCGTCGATATCGACGCGGAGGCCGACCGTCGGCCCGTCACCCTGTTCGATGACGGCGACAGCCCCGGTGTAGCCGCCTTCGAGCGTCTCCAACACGTCACCATCGACGTCGTACTGCGTCGCCTGTTCGTACCACGCCTCGAGCTCTGTCTCGGGTGGCAAAGCAAGCCGATGGTCCCCTGAGAGGGCATCGGGGCCGACGTACAACTCGTCGATGTCAGCCTCGAGTGACTCGAGGGCGTCGACGATCGTCGCGGTCGTGTAAAATTCCCGCCAGGCTGGTTCGGGTCGTTTGTGCAGGGTTCGACGAAGTGAAACGAGTTCCGTGTCGTCCATGTCAAAGCGATGGGGAGGGGAGGGCAAAGATGTAGTGGCTCCGGAACCGGCTATGTGGCCGCTGGCTGGGAGAAAAATGCGAAAATAACGAACGAAGAATATGTTTCGCCGTCAGTTTCGTCCCTGACCGACACCACGAATCTGTTCGACTTCGACTTCAGCGTGAATCGACTGTGGGAATCCCTCCGCGGCAATCTCTCGAGCGAGCGGGTCGTGGCCGTGGATCTCGAGTTCACGGGTGAAGACGGTGTAGGTCCAGGAGGAAAACCGGCGTTCGTCGTCGGCGTGGAGGCGGCGGTGACGTGGAGCCGTCACTTTCGATGGGGGATGGGAATGGGGGCCTTTCAGTGCGGCTCCCTTTTTTTCCGCTGCTTTTTTGATGTCGGTGACGATCCGGTCCAGAGTTTCCCGATCGCCAGACTGGAGGGTGAGTCGGGTGACGAAAGTCATTGTACACACTACCCGTGGCAGGACAGAAAAAACTGCTGAGTCGCGTTCATCGGCGACGGACAGTCCGATATTCTCTTAACGTCGGGTAATCTATGCACCCTAATGGCAGTCGAAGCTACGAGCGCAGGTGCAATCCTCTTCCGCGATACGCGGGGCCGGCGCGAGTATCTTCTACTCAAGAGCCGCCCAGGCGATTGGGAGTTTCCCAAGGGCGGTGTCGAACGAGGCGAAGAACTTCAGCAGACGGCGATCCGCGAAATCAAGGAAGAGGCAGGTATCGAAGAATTCAGACTTCTCGACGGCTTTCGAGAGGACTACAGCTACGTGTTCGAGGCGAACGGGACGACGATCCACAAGACCGTCCACCTGTTCGTCGCAAAATCGTACGAGGCCAGTGCGGAGCTCTCGAAAGAGCACCGCGACCTCCAGTGGCGCGATTACGAACAAGCAGTGAACACCGTCACACAGGACGGCCCGCGAGAAATCCTCGAGCAGGCACACGAGTACCTCGACGACCTCGAGGACGAAGGCGAGATCTAACCGGCCACGTGTGCGTCCGTCCCGATTCAGACGGAAGATAATCGGCCGGAAGCGGGTACAACAGACAGGGTAGTGTACAGCTCGCCCATATTTTAATGGCCCCGAATAGCCTGGCCATATGACATCTAGTTTCATATATCGCAATTGGATTGGGTTTTATCATATAGGTTTTAGGGGAAAATATTCATAGATAAACATCCCTCAACTAAAGAGCCATCAATCAACAATACATCTTCATGTCTGACGTTAAATATATAAGAATAGTATGTGTTGGTAGCTGTGGTTACACCATGTTAGAAGATGGCTTATCCTACCCGGCACGCGGTGACTGGATCGGACGAATACTTATTGGAACCGTTCTGGGGTTCTTTTCGTTCCTGATACTCCCAGCGTTCCTTGTGATGGGGTACCTGATGCGAGTCCTCGAGAAAACCGTATCAGGAGACGATGAACCGCCCGAGTTCGGCGAGTGGGGAGACCTACTGGTAACAGGGATCGTGGCCGCGATTATTGCGTTTGCTTACGCTATAATCCCGACAATTCTGTACTCGGTAGTCGTGATGACACTGGTTGGTGGTGGTGCACTGATTGGCGGGGATGGCGGGCTACTCGCTGGACTCGGGTTCATGACGCTCCTTGCGTACATCCCACTGATGTTCCTCGTGTTGTATCTGGTCCCGGCAGCCTTGACGAACTATGCCGTCGAAGGATCAATCGGCGCAGCTTTCGACATTGGCGCGATCAAACCGGTCGTCCTCAGTATGGATTATTTAATGGCGATGCTCATCCCGGTCTTCGTCGCGATTGGCGTCAACATGATCGCAGGAATCTTGGCGATTACCATCATAGGATTGTTGCTCGTTCCGTTCCTGTACTTTTACACCTACGTCGCGGTGTTCCGCATGTACGGGCTGGCGTTCGCCAAAACCAGTCAGACAGCGATGGGTAGCTCGAGTGCCCCGGCATCGGCAGCCTGAACGACTGTTCCCGGTAACAGCAACCTTTTTTCGACACCAACCGAACGACAGCCGTGGACCTCTCAGAACGCGAGTTTCTCTTTGAACTCCGCTGTTGTCGGTGGGTCGAGCGGGTCTGGAAACCTGCCCGGGATCCCGCTATCCCCCTCGTTGCCCGCCAACTGGGAACCAGAAACCGACGGTGGGATACCATCGTCCTCGAGTGTGACCCCGACGCCCTGGCCCACCGTGCGAAGTTCGGCCTGGAGGCCCTCGACAGCGACCTCCTCCACGTCATCCGCCACGCCCCTGAGGAGTGGGAATACTATCGTGACGCCCTTCCTCACCCGGGCTACCCGTGGCGGTACGTTCGGGAGGCGATTCACGAGGGCGACGAGCGCGGAATCCTCGAGACCCGACGAGTTGGGAACAAAATCGAGATCAAACGCCGTTGGCCCTACCGAGATTGGGTCGAGCGAATCGTCGCCATCGAAAACAAACCGGACCTCGACTCGAGTGCGGCGCGCACGCTTCGTCCCCAATTAGAGTACGACGTTGCCCTGTCGCTGGCCGACGAGGTGTGGGTCGCGACGGCAGCAACCGACGAGCGCGTCGAACCAGCCTTACTCGAGGTACTTCCTGTCGAAGCCGGTATCCTCACACTCGAGCCCGACACGCTCGACGCCGAAATCGTCTGGTATCCCCGCACGCTCGCCGTCGAAAAACCGGGCACACGAATCCTCGAGCGACCAACGGGCGGCGGCCACGACGCCTCCGGGGCCGCGTTCGAGTACGTCGACCCCGAAGAAAAGACGGCGATACGTCGCCAGATCGCCGAGCGGGCATACGAACGCGGGTGGCGGTCGTTCGTCGAGACGATGCGCCCCGACTGTCGCCACTTCGAACTGCGCAGTAATGGCCAGTTTCTCCCGTTTTGTGCGGCGAAGGGACGGTGTCAGACCGCGAGTGAGTGCTCGAGTCGCTGTGGGGACCTCGAGCCCGAGCCGCCAGCGTGGCGAATGCGGGGCTGGCCGCTCGAGGGCGGTCCCGGAAAGCGTCTCAAACAGTTGCTTGCCGACCGGCGTCGTCGTCGTCGACCTAACCTATGAGCCGGCGGAGAAAGTTAGTTCCCGCAACCCGGACACGAGTGGCTATAGCCCCAGTTCGCGCCCGATCACCAGATGCTGAATCTCGCTCGTACCCTCACCGATCTCCATCAGCTTGGCGTCGCGGTAGAATCGCTGTGGAGCGAAATCGGTGGTGTAGCCGTAGCCTCCGAGCACCTGCACGGCGTCTTCGGCCACCTCTCGAGCGGCCTCACTGGCGTCGAGTTTGGCCAGTGCGGATTCTTTGGTGACTGACTGGCCCTTGTCATAGCGCGTGGCGGCTTTGTGCGTCAGGAGCCTGGCTCGCTCGGTCTTTCGGTGCATGCTCACCAGTTTGTCTCGGATCGCGTCGAACTTGCTGATCGGCTGACCGAACTGCTCGCGTTCCTGGCTGTAGGCGTGGGCGTGTTCGTAGGCACCCTGAGCGAGGCCGGTCGAGATAGCGGCGATCGAGATGCGTCCGCCGTCGAGGGTCTTTTTGGTCTGGTCCCACCCGTCGCCCTCCTCGCCCAACAATCGATCATCGGAGAGGCGAACGTCGTCCAACGAAATTTCACAGGTTGGTGAGGCGTTCAGGCCCATTTTGTCCCAGACGGTCGTGACCTCGAACCCGTCGTCTGCCTCGGGGTCGACGATGAACGTCGAGATGCCACTGTAGCCCGCATCCGGGTCGGTGACCGCCTTCACCAGGACCGAACCGGCGACGTTCGCGTTCGTGATGAACTGTTTTGTTCCGTTGAGCACCCACTCGTCACCCTCTCTCGTCGCATACGTATCCATGTCCGAGGCGTCAGAACCACTGCCCGGTTCGGTGAGCGCCCAGCCGCCGAGATACTCCCCCGTTGCGAGCGGGCGGAGCCAACGATCTTTCTGCTCCTCAGTGCCGAAGAGTTCGATCGGCTTCGTCGCCAGCGACGTGTGGGCAACGTACGACAGCGCCACCGACCCTGAGACACGCCCTAACTCCTCGCCGACAATGGCGTACATCAGGGTGTCGCCACCGAGACCGCCGTACTCCTCGGTGATGGGCACGCCCATCATGTCCAGTTCGGCTAACTGGGCGAATACCTCCTCTGGGAACCGGTGTTCGTCTTCGATCTCCTGGGCGATCGGCGCGATTTCCTCGTCGCAAAACTCCCGAACGGTGTCCCGGATCATCCGGTGTTCGTCGGGTAGGTCGAATTCCATACGCAATACTTGCCAGCAATCGAGATAAATTCACCGAAGGGCACCTGAGTATCGAACGACGGCTCGAGCCTTACCAGCCTCGTCGAGGCTCGTCGTCGTCATCGTCATCGTCGTCGTCCTCGAACGTCCACTCACTCGAGGTGTCCCAGCCTTCGTCTCCCGGTGACTCGCCGTTCGGTGGTAATTCGGTGTCCGAATCCGTGCCCGGGTCGGACCACCGATCATCCCCCGCGTCGGTTTCTGCTCCGTTCTGATCAGCAGCTCGTAGCGACTCTCGGCGTTCGGGGATGAGGTCGAGTTCGTGGTCCGTATCCCCCAGCAAGAGGAACTCGTAGTAACGGAAGTAGGCGTCGATGGGGACCCGGATCGCCATAATCGCGAAAAAGAGGACGACGATGGCGATGATACCAACCAACCCGCCGAGGATAGCGAGGGGGCCACCGATCACGATGATGATCGCTGCGAGGATGCCAAACGGAATGAGGACAGCCAGGGCCGTAATAGCGGCGAGGAACCCGAAGCCGATGTTGATCGCAAACTGAAGGATCCAGACGAGAATCACGTAGACGGCATACTCAGCGAGGTTCCCTCGAAGGGTCGGAAGAAATCGGCGCCAGGCAGCCAACACACCACGTCCCTCGAGGACCATGATCTGGGTCACGAACACGGTGGTGAATCGGGCGATAAGCGAGTAGATGAGTGTCAGGCCAAGTCCCAAAAAGGCCAACAATGCCCCAACGATTGCGAGTTCAGTGGTGATCCCATTAGCCGTCGTGAATGCGTACCAGCCCGCGATCCCCAGTGGGAGGAAAAAAGCGAACAAGAGCCCCAGTCGAAAGACGAGCAATCGGAGACCGTCGCCGATGTGCTGATTGAAGTATCGGCGAACCCTGACGGTATCTGCCCGCAAAGATTCGATGAAGACGAACTCCATAATGGCAGCGATCGTCGCATAAATCAGCCAGAGAGCGATGATAATTAATAACAGGACGATGAGTGCGCTCACGAGTTCCTCGACGGGCAGTTCCTCACCCGTCTCCGCCTCAAACTCGCCCTCGAGTTCCTCGAAGACACCGTTTTCGCCAGTTTGGGTCTCGACACCTGTCAGGTCACCAGCCGGGACGCCCGGCCCACCAACGGTCAGCCCACCGACGAAGAAGACGACGATGGCGAGTTTGAGCCAGGTGCTCGCGTCGATCGGCGTCAAGCGGTCCCGCGTCACGTCGATAGCGTCCCCAAGGTTATCGATGGCGTCCATTCGTTAGCCCGGTACGGGACGTATCAGTAAAATGGTGTGGTTCACGGGCCGAGTATATCGGTTCGTGGCCCCCAGAGGAACGAATTTAACACGCCCCACTGAATATGACCGATATGGACATCCGCCAACTCGCGCGTGGCACGGTCGAGTGGCCCCGTCTCGAGCGTGTTGTTCGAACGTTGGCGGAACGCTACGACCTCGAATCCGTCCGCGTCGAGTTCCTCGAGGCGGACAACTGGCTGTCGATTCCGTGTGTACTCAACGACCAGTACTTCGTCAAAATCGTCTCCCGACAGAACGCCCTGGTTCACGGCTTGCTCACCACCGGCCGAAACGTCGGGGCGTTCTCCTCGGGGACCGAGGGCTTTTTCGATCGGTTCGACACGCCGTTACAGATGGTCGAACACGAATTTGAGGCGACCCAACGCATGCGTGAGGTCGGGCTGAATACCCCGAAGCCGATCGATGCGTTCGAGGTGAACGGCCTGGGCGTACTCGTCCTCGAGTATCTCCCGGATTTTCAGACCCTGGGTGACCTCTCGGACGACGAAATCCTGGCCAACACACGACCACTCTTCGAGATGCTTGCCGCCCTCCACGAGCACGAACTGGTCCATGGAGACCTGCGGGCAGAGAACGTCCTGCTCAAAGGCGGTGAACTGTACTTCATCGACGCAACGAGCGTCAGTGAGGGGCGGATTCACGAAGCCAGTGCCTACGACGTCGCCTGTGCGCTCGCGATACTCGAGCCCCGGATCGGGGCACGCGAGGCGGTGAAAGCAGCCGTGAGCGTCTACGACGAGTCGGTGTTACTCTCGGCTCGCTCGTTTCTCGATTTCGTCAGACTCCGCCCTGATCACGAGTTCGACACGACCCAACTCAGAAGTGAAGTCGAAAACGTCGCCGACAGCAGACCGTAATTCGACGCTTAAGCCGTCAAACGGTCGTGGATGAGTTCTTCGAGGTCCTCACGGAGTTCGTCGACGGCGACCTCCTCGAGGACGGGCACGAAGAAGCCCTCGACGAGCATGTTCCGTGCCAGTTCCGGGGTGACACCACGGGAGGTCATGTAGAGCAAGTCCTCCTCGTCGATCTGGCCGACGGTCGCGGAGTGGCTGGCTTCGGTGTCGTGGTTATTGATGATGAGTTTCGGGGAGGCGTCAGCCTCTGACTCATCCGATAGCATCAGCGTGTTCTCACGCTGGTAGGAGCTGGTATCCCAGGCGTCGCGGCCGACGTCCTGGACACCCTCGTACACCGAGCGAGCGATATCGTCGGTGACGCCTCGGGTCACGAGGTCTGCGGTCGTATGCTCGGCACGGTGCCAGACCTTGACGTCGAGGTCGAAGTGCTGGTCCTCGTGGCCGTAGAAGGCTCCGACGATCTTGGTTTCCGAGGAGTCCCCGGAAAGCAGTGTCGACGTCTCGGTTTTCGTCAGTTTGGTCCCGATGTTGCCCTCGATCCAGTTGATCGTGGCGTAGGTGTCGGTCTCACCGCGTTTGGCGGTGAAACAGTAGGCATCCTCCGAGAGGTTCTGGAGGCTGCCGTACTGAACGTAGCTGTTCTCACCGGCGGCGATCTCGACGATCCCGCTGTAGTATTGTTCGTCCTCGAGTTCCGTCCCGGTGGACTGACGCTCGAGGATCGTGACCGAAGCCGATTCCTCGGTAATGACGAGCGTGTAGTTGAACAGCGATCGGGAGTGCTGTTCGGTTCGGATGGTGACGTCTTCGGCGTCGACACCTTCGGGGACGTAGACGACCGTTCCCGTGCTGAACAGTGCCGTCGACAGCGCGGTCAGGTAGTTCTCCTGTGGGTCGACGATCGAGCCAAAGTGCTCGCGTACGAGGTCTTCGTGGGCGTCGAGTGCCTCACTCCACGAGAGAACGTCGACCGAGTCCGGGCCGACCTGGTCTTTCTCTTCGGCGGCGTTGAGCGGGTCGACCAGGGTCTCGAAGTCCAGGCCGTGCAGATTCGTCCAGTCACGACCGGGCGTTCGGATGACCTTCGGCATGTCGAGCTCCTCGAGCGCTTCCAGCGCATCGAGACGGGTCTCGAGCATCCAGTCGGGTTCCCCGAGTGACTGGGAGATCTCACGAACCTGTGCCTCCGTCAGATTGGCATGTACCTGTGTCGTGCTCATATTATCCGAGGCTCCCCTCCATCTCGAGTTCGATGAGACGGTTGAGTTCGACGGCGTATTCGATCGGCAGTTCCTCCGTGATCGGCTCGATGAAGCCAGCGACAATCATCTTCTTGGCGTCGTCGTCGTCCAGGCCGCGAGACTGGAGGTAGAAGATGTCCTCGTCGCCGATTTTCCCGACCGTTGCCTCGTGGGCAACGTCGACTTTGGACTCTTCGATCTCCATGTACGGCATGGTGTCGGACGTCGACTCGTTGTCGAACATCAGGGCGTCACACTCCACGGCAGTCGAGGAGCCTTCGGCGCCGTCGGCGATGTGGACGAGACCGCGGTAGTTGGTGCGGCCGCCGTCTTTCGAGATCGATTTCGACTCGATCGTGGACTTGGTGTCCGGCGCGTTGTGGTACACTTTTGCCCCGGTGTCGATGTCCTGACCCTCGCCAGCGAAGGCGATGGTAATGTGGGTGTCTGTCGCGTTACGACCCTTGAGGATCGAACACGGGTAGAGCATGGTGGCTTTCGAGCCCATGCTTCCGGAGATCCACTCCATCGTACCGTCTTCCTCGACGAGTGCACGTTTGGTGTTGAGGTTGTAGGTGTTCTTCGACCAGTTCTGAACCGTCGAGTACTGGACGTGAGCACCTTCTTTGACGAATACCTCGACACCACCGCTGTGGAGGTTGTGTTTGCCGTATTTCGGGGCGGAACAGCCCTCGATGTAGTGAACCTCCGAGCCGGGTTCAGCAACGATGAGCGTGTGTTCGAACTGGCCCATTCCCTCACTGTTCATGCGGAAGTACGCCTGGACAGGCATCTCGACGGTGACGTCTTCGGGGACGTAGACGAACGACCCACCGGACCAGACCGCGCCGTGCAGGGCGGCGAACTTGTTGTCACTTGGCGGCACACACGTCGTCATGAAGTGTTCTTTGACGATCTCGGGGTGCTCTTTGACCGCCTGGTCCATGTTCATGAAGACGACGCCTTTCTCCTCCCACTGTTCTTGCATGTTCTGGTAGACGATCTCGGACTCGTACTGTGCACCGACGCCCGAGAGCGCCTTCCGCTCGGCTTCCGGAATGCCGAGTTTTTCGAACGTGTCTTTGATGTCGTCAGGGAGTTCGTCCCAGTCGTCGACGCCTTCACGCTTGTCGACGTCGGGGCGGATGTACGGAACGATCTCTTCGACGTCCAGTTCCGAGAGGTCTGGCTGGCCGGGCCAGTTCGTCGGCATCGGCATCGCCTGGTACTGTTTCAGTGCACGAAGACGCCGCTCGAGCATCCACTCGGGTTCGTCTTTGTCCTCCGAAATGAGGCGGATCGTCTCCTCGTTCAGCCCCTTTTCGGATTGCATTGCCGAGCGCTGCTCCTGTTTGAAGTCGAAGCGGGCTTCGGTGTCGGTCTCTTTGAGGTGGTCTTGTTCTGAGCTCATGATTTGAATCTGTTTGTGGTTACGGCCGCAGCGATATTACGGTTTGGCTAGGTGGTTTTGGTTACGCCGTCTCGTAGACTTCCTCGCGGACCCAGTCGTAGCCTTTGTCCTCGAGCTCTTCGGCCAGGCTGGCGTCGCCGCTTTTGACGACCTTGCCGTCGAGCATGATGTGGACGCGGTCCGGTTCGACGTAGTCGAGGATCCGCTGGTAGTGAGTGATCTGGAGGATGCCGGTTCCCTGCTCGTCTCGAAGGGCGTTGATGCCGTGTGAGACGTCTTGCAGCCGGTCGATGTCGAGACCGGAGTCGATCTCGTCCAGCACGGCAACTGAGGGCTCGAGGATCGCCGCTTGGAGCACTTCGTTTTGCTTTTTCTCCCCGCCGGAGAAGCCAGCGTTGAGATAGCGCATGGCGAACTTCTCGTCCATGTCCAGTTGTTCCATCTTTTCGCTGAGGATCTCCTGGAACTCGGCGACGCCGACCTCGCCGTCGTCTGCTGGGCCTTCCATCGGCGATGGGACGCTCTCGTCTGCGTCGTCTTCCTCGGTGTCAGCGTCTGCTTCGTCGTCTTCGAACAACTCCTCGCGCTCTTCGAGTTTCGCGTTGAGCGCCGTCCGAAGGAAGTTCGTCATGGTGACGCCTTCGATCTCGGCTGGATACTGGAAGCCGAGGAAAACGCCGAGTGCCGCGCGCTCGTTTGGCTCGAGCTCGAGGATACTCCACGTTCGTTTGTCCTCGGGGATCTCGAAGTCCTCACCAAACTCGTCTTCGTCGAGATGGATCAGGACCTCGCCATCGGTACCCTCGTAGGCGGGGTGACCGGCGATAACTTTCGCTGTCGTCGATTTCCCGGACCCGTTCGGTCCCATCATCGCGTGAATTTCGCCCGATTCGACCTCGAGGTCGACGCCGCGGAGAATCTGTTCGTCGCCCTCAGCCACTTTCGCGTGCAGGTTTTTCAGTTCAAGGCGTGCCATAAGGTTGGATACCTCTGTCACTCGAACGGTGGGTCGTCAACCCCATAATGGTTTCGTATTCAATTGGTTACGTTTCCAATTATGAAAAACTACTTTTCGAAAGAGGAACGAAACACCGCATCTGTCCGAGACTGCTTTTCCAGATCCGATCGTGATGGCGGTTACATGAAACTATCGAGACCCGTCTGTTGCTGGCCGGATTTCACTTCGTCCCAGGACATATCCAGTGCCTCGAGAATCCGCTCGATCGGGCCCTTGAGCGTCTTCTCGAGCATCGTGTCGTAGTCGATGTCGAACGCCTCGGGAATCTGGTCGTCGTACTCGAAACAGATGACGTCGGGGTCGCGTTTGAACGCACCGTAGATCAGGTCCTTGTGTGGATCGACCCCCTCCTCGTCCTCGAGTCGACGGAAGAACGCCGGATCGACCCGGTCGAGGTAGAGCCGTTTGGGCTTGCTCCCACGATCGAAATTGGTCCCGAGCATCTCGTTTGCGTATTTCGCTCCACGAACGTGCGCCGTGTCCGTGTCGTAGTTATCGAGACGTTTCCCAATGCCACCCGGAATCGCGATTTCCTCGAGGCTCACCGCACCTGCCTGGAAGTCCTCGATGATTCCGGCGACGTACTCGGTCACGGCGTCGACGTCACCCTCGCGCACGATCATTTCGATCACACGGTGTTGGACTTCCTTCGTGATCGGGGCGATGTCCGAACGCTTGTACTCGAAGCCAGTGATGTCGATATCGTCGACCTCCTTGCCCTCTTTCCAGACGATATGCCCCGCATAGCGCTTTTTTGTCCCTGCCTGGAAGAACCGCCGGTAGAGTTTCTCGAACTCGATCTGGAATCGATGCTCATCTGCGTTCAGTTCTTCGAGGGCGAAGTCGTCGTATCGTCCGTTGACGTACTCCTCGATCTCGAAGGACTGTTCGATCGCTTCGTCGGTGCTGACATCGGGGCCGAGCTCGAGCATGACCGAATCGGTGTCCCCATAGGCTACCTCGTAGCCGATTTCGCTCGAGGCTTCCTCGGTAAACTCGATGACTTCCCGACCGGTAGCCGTGATCGCAGACGCTGCTTCCTTGTCGTAGAGGCGGAACCGCTCCCAGCCCGACACGCCGTACAACGAGTTCATGATAACCTTCACCGCTCCCTGTTGGCGGTCGTACTGTTCGTACGCCTGTGTCCCGGGTTCGTGCTCGTTGCGAAGGGATTTTTTCTCTTCCCGTTCGGCCAACAGTTCGGTAATCATTTCGCGCATCACGCCGTCAGGTTCCTGCCGGAAGTGGGTCCCTGAGGGGGCGATGTGGGTATCACCGTCGTAGGTTTCAGGATCGACTTTCGTCTCCGGTGAGGCGTTGATCGTCACCATACACATCGGGTACAGACTCTTCAGGTCGAGCACCGTCACGTTCTCTTTGACACCCGTAATGGGGTCGAAGACGGCCCCGCCCTCGTACTCCTCGCCTGCTTCCTGCTGGCCTTTCGAGGGTAACGCAAAGCGACCGTAGGCTTCGTGCAGGACGTACATGTCGACCGTGTCTCCGGGTGTGGGTGCATCCTCGAGTTTACACCCGACGAACGTTCGCACCTCGTCCCAGAAGGCGACGATCTCCTGTTGGCGGTCGAGCTCGACACAGAGTTCGACGTCCCGCAGGTTGTACTCGAGCAAACGCGTGGGATTGTCTTCCCAGAGGTCCCCGATAGAGCCCGCATATCGTTCTTTGCCCACGCCCAACTCAGCCTCGCCGACGGCATCCAACCGGTACGAGTCGAGTTCCGAGAACACCATCCGCTGGTAGCCATAGAGCAGGTCGAAGACGACCCGGCCCTTGATATCGGGGCCACCCCAGTTACTTCGCCAGACCTCGCCGACCCTCGAGAGGCGGTCAGTGTCCAGGTCGTACTCGTGGTGTGCACCTTCGAGTTCTTCGAGACGGTCGAGGAAGTATGGGGCGTCGAAGTCGTCGAAGTTCCACCCGGTCAAGACGTCCGGGTCGGTCTCGACGATGTAGTCAACGAACGCCTCGAGCATCGCTTCCTCGGTGTCGAAGGCGCGCACCTCGTGGTCGATGTCCCCTTCGATCGGGTCGTACGCCTCGAGGTGGTCCGGGACGATCCCCTCACCGTCGTCGGCTTCGAACACCCAGAGGATGTACTCATCGCGGTAGGAGTCGTGGCTGGCCAGACAGATGATTGGTTCCTCGCCATCTTCGGGAAAGCCGTGGCGGTCCTCCACTTCGATGTCGAACGTCTGGACGCGCGGGGTGGCCTCGACGTCACAGGCCTCGAGTTCGTCGTGAGGGACGTGAATACTCCCGTCGTCGGCACGCCGTTCGGGCACCCGGATACCGCTTCGAATGTCCTTGTCGATCAGGAGCCGATTTGGGAAGAGAATGTCCGCTTCGTAGTGGTCGAACTCGTCTCGCATCTGCCCGACGTCGCGCGGAGTCTGGCCGAAGATTTTGGTCAGGCGTTCGCCACGGATACTCTCGTAGGGCGCACCGTCTTCGTCGGTTTCTTCCCAGCCAGTGATCCGGTCGTGGCGCTCGAGTGCGTCTTCGTCGAGGGTGTCCGTCGGCACGTAAAAGTACGGCCGAAAGCCGAGCACTTTGACGTGCTCGAGGGTGTGATCCGGCCCCGGCGTCCGGCCGAAAACGTGGACGACGGGATACTCGTCGTCGCCGTACCCCGAAACGGTATAGTCGACCTGCATCACCGCTAGCTCGAGGTCGCCGTCGGCATCTGGCAGGGTCTCTCGCTGTACGTCTATCACTTCGTCTAGCGTCGCCCCACCGTTTCCGGCGACGTGTGCGGCCTCCTCGTCGGGGCGCGTCTCGGTCTCCGGCGAGAACGCGTCCAACCCTGTCTGGCCCGCCTCAGTCATGTTGGCGGAATTTAGGGGCCCCGGATAAAAACCCATCCGTCTCGTCGGTGGCGAGGGTACAGTAACGAGTGAAACGAGTCACACACTGATGGCGGAGATGTCTGGCGATCAGGAGTGCAATGAGTGGCAATGGCTACGAGAGGCGAGCAGTGAAACGTGTTGTGCTCGGGCAAAAAGACATTTAACGTGGTAACACATAGCACAACAGGAGGTACTTGCCGTGTCTATCCATATGACCGACGATACGACGGATGGTGGCGAACCGAGTGGTGAACCCGCAGGAACGGCCACGATTGAGGCGTACGAAACCGACGAGGTGACTGTCTTTTACGACGCCGAGAACCCCCTTGCCTGGATGGAGACGACGCAAACACTCGTCCTCGAGGAAGTCCTCTGAGGGGAAACGACCATTCCACACTCTCACGTGTCGCGGACGGGGCGCTCGAGTCAAAAACGCGAACCCTTTTTGCCGAACCAGCGTGAAAGAGACTTGTGAACATCTTCCCGGATGAGGACGAGGCTGATGGCTTCGATTTCGAGCCCAGTGAACACGAGCCCGAGGAAGTGAACCCCGAGGACGACCTGTACGACCCGAACACGGACTCGTTGACCATCCCACAGGTCGAAACCGACCCATCGGAGGCCCACCCGGCGATCAGAAAGAACTTTTGGGCCATCGTCGTTCTGATCAAATTCGCCGTGCTGACGGCCCCGCTTGGGATCATGCTGATAGTCTTCGAATCGAATTTCGACTGGGGCCTCCCACTGGTCATTATCGGTGGCTTCCTCGCCGCCTCGGCGTTGTATCGCTACGTCACGTTCGATCCCTCGAGCGTCCACGATGACAGTGACGGTGACGGTGACGGTGATTCGGTTGACCCCGAGAGCGACGCCATCGACCGGGACGAAGACGTCGATCACAGCGGTACGGCAGCAACCGACGGAAACCCCGCGTCGAACGTTGCCGGTGATGAAGGCACCGCAGATCCATGACCAGCGGCCGCGTTCGCGACGACGAAGGCACCGAGTATCAATTGCTCAAACGTGCCGAAACCTCGAGCCTCGTCCGTGATCCAACCACAGGAGACACACGCTACCTGCCGAACGACCGACTCGAGTTGCTCGAGGAACTCTCGACCCACGAGCGCCAGGCTCTCTCCGTTCACGAGGCGGTCAGAACGCTCGTCCGAGTCGTTCCCGACGACGCGACGCTTGGGCTCGTGATCGATATCGCCGAAAACGGTCCCGTCGCCACTCGAGAACTCCTCGCCGTCAGTGACCGCTGTGAGAGCGATCTCAACGGCCAACTGACGCTGCTGACGGCGACGGGGATCCTCGAGCAAACGACCGTCGCCGATGAACGGGGATACGCCACGACAGCCGCAGGCGAGTATGCTGTGAGCGCTCTGTGTGGAGCGGGAAAACCCGAGGAATAGTCCGCCATCCGTTTGTCAGCGCCAGAGGCCCAAACAACCACCCGGTTAGTCCCCAGCGAGCAATGAGGCCTCGGGTGGCTCACCGCGCTCGAGGCGTGACCGATTCGAGGTCGCGTCCTTTTCCACGCGCACGAGGTCGTCTGCCGCCCCGACCAGTTCCTCGTCGTGGCTGACGACCACGATCTGTTCGACACCCAACTGTCGCATCGACTCGATCAGTGAGACGAGTTGGGTGACGTGGCCTGAATCCAGGAACACCGTCGGCTCGTCGAGGATCAGGGGTGGCATCGGGGCCGCACCCTCGACCCCTTCGGCGAGTAACCGATAGATCGCACACCGAAGACTCAGGTTGAACAACGCCCGCTCCCCACCCGACAGCTGTTCGGGCTCGAGGGCTTCCCCGTCTTTTTGATAGACGGTGAGGCGGTACTCGCCATCCAGTTCGATCGCCGCGTAGGAGTCGTTCTGATAGACCAGGTCGAACGTCTCGTTGAGCAACCGCTCGAGGGTTTCGACGTTGCGCTGGCGGAGCTCGGCTCGAAGTTCGCCGTAGGTCGTCTGGAGGGTTTCGGCCTCGTCGTACAGCGATTGCAGGCGGTCACACCGCGCTGTGACTCCCTCGAGATCTGTCCGCAAATTCTCGAGTTCCTCGAGTTCGTTTTCGACAGCGCCGATGGCGTTCTGGACGCCCTCACGACTCTCCTCGAGTGCCGCCAGTTTCGGCTCGACCTGCTCGAGGTAGGCCTCGGCGTTACGCAGTTCTTCTTTCGCGGCCTCGAGTCGCCCGGCGTCGAACTCGGCTTCGAGGTCGCGTTTCTGGTCCCGTTTCTCAGTGAGCCGAGTCCGTCGTTCTTCGATGAGTTCGGCCGTATTTGCTCGTTTTTCACGGACCCCGTCGGCCTCACGCTCGAGGTCCTGTACACGCCTCGTGATCTCGGCGATTCGCTCGAGGGTTTCGAGGCGTTCACGCAACGTCGCTCGCTCGCTGTTGATCGAACCAAGCCGTTTGCGGGCTTCTGCCAGCTCCGTCTCGTGTTCGTCGGCCTGTTCCCGTTTCGCCGTGGCTTCCTCACTGCACTCCCTGGCTCGCTCGAGGGCGGCCTCGTGTCGGTTCCGTCGCTCCTCTATGGCCTCCCGGCGCTGGCTGATGAGCTGTTCGGCAGTCTCACGTCGTTCCTCGAGTCGCTCGACGGCTGTCTCGAGGTCGGCCAGTTCCGTCGCCCGTTCGAGCCGTTCGTCGACCGTCTCGAGCCGTTCCCGGTGGTCCTCACGCTGGCTCTCGAGCGTCGACAGCGTCTCCCGGCGTTCCTCGAGCACGTCGACGTGCGGAGAGTCGGCCACCGGCTGGCCACACTCGGGACATTTCCCTTCCTCGAGCAGGGCTTCACCCTCCTCGATGGAGGCCTCGGTGGCGTCGATCTTCGCCGAGACGTCCGCGAGGTGCTGGTTCACCTCCTCGCGCTCTGACTCGAGTTCCGCACGGCGGTCGGCAGCCTCACCAAAATCGATCGGTGCCGCCGCAAACTGTTCCCGTTTGTCCTCGATGGCAACCTCAAGGTCCTCGAGGTCGGCTTCTCGATCCGTGAGTGCCGCTTCGTCTTCTGCAATCGATTCCTCGATGTCGGCGGCCTCTTCAGTCGCCGCTTCGGCGTCCGCCTCGAGCTCGTCGGCCCGTTCGCGGAGTCGCTCGATCTCACCCGTTACGCGCTCGATTTCGACTTTTACCTCCTCGAGGCGATCACGCAAGTCGTCTTCTTCCTCCTCGAGGCGGTCGATAGCCTCCTGAACTGTCTCGGCATCTCCTTCCGTCTCCGAATCGTCTCCCCCCTCAGGGACCACCGCTAGATCCAAATCCTCGAGCAACGTCTCCCGTTCGTCCCCGAGTGCCTCGCGCTGGCTCTCGAGGTCGGAAAGCGTCTCGAGGAGTGACTCACGAGTCGACTCGGAGTCGGTGATTTTCGATCGCAATGAGTCGATTTCTTCGGTCAGTTCCTGTATCTCTTCCTGGGTCTCTTCGTGACGCTCGAGGGTGTCACGCGCAGACTCGAGGGTTTCTTCGGCCGCCTGCCGGTGTGTGTCGTACTCTTCGATTTCTTCAATAAGCTCGTTTCGGCGACTCTCGAGTCCGTTCAGTCGCTCGTGGAGGTTCTTCGCCTCTTTCGTGTCAATCTGCTCGCGCAGTTGCTCGAGTCGGCCTTCCTGGCGGTCGAGGACGTCTTTGACACCCAATCGGGCCTCACTCGCCCGTTCGCGATACTCCTCGAGGGCCCCGAGTTGCAGGAGGTCGTCGATCATGTCCTGGCGTTCCCGCGGGGAGGCGTGGATCAGTTTGTTGACTTCGCCCTGACGGACGTATGCACAGTTGACGAAGGCGTCAGCGTCCATCCGGAGGAGTCGAGTGACCTCGGCCCGAACGTCGCGTGCTCCCTCGATGTCACCCTCGGGCGTCTCGAGGATGCACGTCGTCGTCGTCGCACGGTCGCCCCGGCGTTTGACGACGCGGTGGATGTGGTAGTCGACCCCTGCGTGGGTGAACGAGAGTTCGACCTCGGTTTCGTCCTCCCCGGTCGTGATGACGTCACCGAGGGTTCGATCGTCGAGGGCTTTCGAGCCGTAGAGGGCGAAAAAGACGCCCTCGAGCAACGTCGATTTACCGCTGCCGTTGACGCCGTGGACGACGGTCACGCCGTTCTCGAGGCCGAGTTCGGCCTCGCCGTAGCATTTGAAGTTGCGAAGCGAGAGGCTAGTAACTCTCACGAGAAATCACCCAGTGACGTCGTGTTCGCGGGCTCATCTGGCCGTACATCCTCGGGTTCGTCTTCGTCTTCGGCGTTGGCGTCTCGAGGTACTGCACCGTCGGCAGCCTCGCTCGTCACAGACGATTCCGCCGCAGTGTTTGGGGCGTCCGCTGCGGTTTCACCTCCATCGTCTTCCGAGAGCGCATCGGCCACCGTCGTCACCGTCTCGGGGTCTCGAGTGGGTGCCTGTTCGAACGCTGCGTCGTCTTCGCCCTCGAGCAACTCCCTCACGCGGCGTTCGACGGCCCCTCGGACGTTGGCATCCGCGAGTTCACCGTCTCGAACGGTCCGGTCGATCTCGAGGGCGGCCGTGCTGAGTCCCATCTCGCGCACTCGTTCGCGGACGGCGTCGTCGGGGTCGGCGAAACTCACGGAGACGTCCTCGTCCGGGTCGGCGATCTGTCGGCGGTCGTTGACTCGAGCGACGAGCGCGCCGCGTTCCCGGGCGAGTTCCTCGACGGTTGCGGGCGTGATCGGCCGACCCTCACCCGTCACCGTGACGATCACGACGGCATCCTCGAGGTCGTGTTCTCTGACTCGTTCCTGGACGCGGTCGATGCCCTCGTCGGCGGAGAGTTCGACGTCGACGAAGACGAAGTCGCGGGCGCTCGAGACCGCGCGTCGGCTGATGGTCACCTCGTTTTCGAAGGTCACGAGGTTGTAGCCGCGGTCCTCACGTTCACTCGCGCTCGCTCGTTCGGTGGAGCCACAGTACGTTACCCAGGTATCGAGGACGTCCGCGGTGTCCGGTTTGTGGTTGTCCCCGAGTAACATCGCGTCGAACTCGACGGCGGATTCCTCGAGGACGGTTTCGGTGTCCCAGTCGGCGTGGGCGAACGGCTCGAACAGGCCGTGGCTGACCAGTGCCGCGTGATTGGCCGACTCGGGAACCGCATCGAAGTCGTACGCCAGGTCCGCCCGCCTCGAGCGAGGGACGAAGTCGAGACCGTAGAACGCGACGTCCTCGAGGACGACCGGCTCGACCCCGAGACGGGTGGCGAGGCCGAGGTCTTCGAAGAGGTCGAGCCACTGGGCGTCGCGTTTGCCTTCGTGATTACCGACGACGGCGAGAAACGGGACGTCGGCGTCCCGGAGTGTACGGAGAATCTCGACGGTTCCCTGCAGATCGACGAGGCCCGGCCGCCGGTCGTGAAAGAGGTCGCCGGCGTGAATCAGTGCGGCCACGTCGTCCTCGATCGCGTCGTCGGCGACGGTCCGAAATGCCTCGAGAAAGTCCGCTCGTCGCTCGGGGCGGTTGTACTGCTGGTACCCGATATGGGTGTCGCCCGTGTGTATCACCCGCGTCATCTACCCGTTCTTGCGCGGCATCGATTAAAGGAGTTCGGTGACGAGGGTGAAAGTGAACGAGTAGGTGGGTCGGCGGTTCCGTTAGAGATTCGGGGCCACCTCGGCACCGAGTCGATCGATACACTCGAGCATGGCGTCCGTCTCCGTCCCGGGATGGTAGGTCCGGAAGATGACGTGGATGTCATCGCCCAGGACGTCACCGTAGGTCTCGAGTTCGGCCGTGACCTGTTCGGGCGTGCCGAAGATCGCCTGGTCTTTGAGTTCCTGTTTCCGCTCGTCGTCCAGTTCGGCGACGGCGTTCCCCGAAAATATCTCGGCGTATCGCCGCTGGATGTAGAAGTACCCCTCACGCATGGTTTCCCAGGCATCTTCGCGTGAATCGCCGACGAAGCCGTGGACGATCACGTAGATCGTGAACTCGTCGTCGAGGCCCGCCGCCTCCCTGACCTGCCGAATATCCTCGACGCGTTTCTCGAGTCCCCCGAGCGACAGCGACGAGGGGGCACACCAGCCGTCGGCGAGACGAGCTGCCCGACGAACGGCCGGCTTGGCCTTTCCACCGAGCATGATCGGAATGTCACGGTCGGGTGTTGGCGTCACCGACACCGACGGGGACACGTCGTGAAACGTTGGCTCGTACTCGAGTGCCCCGTCTGACCAGGCAGCTCGACAAAGATTGACTTGCTCCTCGAGGCGCTCGACGCGTTCCTCGCGGGGGACACCGAAGGCGTCGAACTCTCGTGGGTTCGAACCGATGGCGAGCCCGAGGGTGAGTCGCCCGTCCGACAGCAGGTCGACGGTCGCCGCGTCCTCGGCCAGTCGGATCCCATCGTACAGGGGTGCGAGGGCGATGCAGGTCCCGATTTCGATGTCCGTCGTGGCCGCGGCGAGGGCACCCAGGGTGGGCATGGTCGCTGAGAGGTAGCCGTCTTCGGCGAAATGGTGTTCGGAAACCCAGGCACTGTCGAGACCGGCGTCGTCGATAGCGCGTCCCAACTCGAGGACCTCGTCGTAGAGTGCAGTCATCGAGCGATCGTCGTCCGGCCGTCGCTGACAGGTGAACAACCCGGTGCCCAACTCCATACGGCAAAAATTGCGAGGATGTCCTAAAGGTGTTTCTCCCTATTCGACTCGTTGAGGACGGCACTCGAGCGCTGATCTGGACAGCACATGAGACACCCCACCCTCGTACAGCAGGGAACGCTGGCCGGTGAATCACCCCGAGGTCAAGCCTCGGGGCTTCCTGCTTCCACGACGTGACTTGCAGATACTCGCTGAAAATTAGCACTATCCACAGCGGTCACAGTCTCCACAGGCGTGGATTCGGGCCATCCCAGCCCTAATTCAGAAAAGCCTCTCTTCAGAACATTCATCGACGCATTCGCATCCCGGTCTGTCTCAAACCCACACGCTGGGCACGAGTGTTCACGAACCCAGATAGGCTTCGCCGTCTCCACCCTGCAACACGCACACTCCTTTGTCGTACCACGAGCAGGCACCTGAACAACGTGAGTGCCGTGCAAATCGCCTTTGTATTCAAGCAGTGTGATGAATTGTCGCCACGCCGCGTCGTGTTTGTTCTGAGCGTTCCCATCGCTCTGAAGCATCCCCGCTACGTTCAGATCTTCGACAAACACCGCGTCATACGTCTTGACGAGCCACGTCGTCAACTTGTGCTGGAAGTCCAGCACTTTGCGACGAATCTTTCGCTTCACCTTAGCGACTTTAATACGTTGTTTCTCGTAGTTCTGGCTGCCGTGTACTTTCCGAGAGAGTTTGCGTTGTTCTCGGCAGAGTCGTTCGTACTCCTCTTGGAGGTCGACCCAATCCACTGTTGTGCCGTCGCTGGTGTGGATGTAGTTCAGAATGCCGAGGTCAATGCCTACGCTGTTGCTTGCGTCAAGCGTATCTAAGGCGGGTTTCTCGGGAACGTGTTCGTCGTCAGTTTCGAGACTGAACGAGACGAACCAGTCTCCCGTCACTTCTTTTTTCACCGTGACTTCTTTGATGGTGGCGTGTTTGGGAAGTGGTCGATGGTATCGGATTTTCATCCACCCGATTTTGCTGAAACGCACGTAGGCGTATCCGTGTCGGCCCCTCTTGTTATCGAGGTCGAAGCCGGACTGGTTGTACGTAACGCTTCGGTACTCGGCGGGTGATTGTCGCTTGAGCCACCCGACATTGTATCCCTTCTCCTTCTTCTTGCGAAGGTTCGAGAGGTTGACGTGGAAGCGTGCGACGGTGGCTTGGGCGGCTTTCGAGTGAAGCTCTGCGAACACAGGCCATTTGCGCTTCCACTCGGGAAGCTTGTTGTTCTGGCCGAACTCGCTCGGCTTGTCGTCGTTGGGATTGTTCGTGTAGTCCCAACGGACGTGATTGTAAAGTTGGCGATGAACGTTGATATGATGTTCAGCAACCATCGCTACCTCGTCGCTTGGGTAAGCGCGGTAACGGTGGCTGTGTTCCATCGCTGTCTGTTGATTACGGAATGTGTCTATTTAATGGTTTGTACCCGCGTTGTCGGATTCATACTCGGGGTCAAGCCCCGAGGGATTCTCCTTGACTGCCGATAAAACGATAGACCGAAAACGGTCGACAGCATAGTGCACGCTGGGCGGCGGTGACGACATGTTACCCCCACCGAGCCCCGTGTGACGAGGGATTTTTCCCGAGCCGCCCGACTCTCAATTCCGACGACTCTCGAGACTCGGCGTCGTAGAAAACAGCCGACTCGAGGGGGAACATCGATGTTTCTGCACCCAGGGGAGAGAGAAGGCAGGTGCTATCGTTCGAGATCGACGACACAATCGGTCGCGATCCAGGCGTCGGAGTTATTCCGTTCGGTGAACACCGCTTTTCCAGGCCTGGTCGTGTGGCACGTCACCAACTCGTCGAGTGGTGCCGTCTCACCCGTGGTGACGGCAGCGTGAGGGTCGTCATCGTCGTGCTGTGCAGGCGCGTCCATTGACAGAGTTTAGGCAGGCCTAAATTCATATAGGTTTTGGTCAGGCCACGAGTTCGGGAGCGACCGCAACCCATCAGTTTCAAGCACGTTCCCTCCCCGCTGACTGTATGGCCGTTGCCCTCGAGGACTACGACGCACTCAGGACGCCATCCGCACTGACACTCTCTCCGGACGGCAGGCGACTCGTCTTTCGGCTTCGGGAAGCCGACCGCGACGAAGACGAAATGCGACACACGCTCTGGATCGTCCCGACCGATGGGAGCGACGACCCGTACCGCCTCACCCGTGCCTCCGACGCTCGGTCACCACGGTTCAGTCCCGATGGCTCGAGGCTCGGATTCATCGCTGCACGCGAGGAGGACGTCTCACTCGCCGTTGCAGGTGACCAAAATCAGGACGAAGAGACGGATACCAACGGCGACGACGAACCCAAGCCACAGCTCTGGGTGTTCGACCTCGAGCGCGGCGGGGACGCCAGACAGCTCACCACGTTCGACCACGGCGTCAGCGACTTCGATTGGGGGCCCGCTGGTGACCGCGTCGTCGTCGCCGCTCGAGATCCCACTGACGAGGAAGGAGAAACCCTCGAGCAACGCAAAGAGGGTGGGCCGATCGAAACCGAGCGACTCCAGCACAAGTACGATGGCGCCGGCTGGCTCGACACCGTCCGTACGTACCTCTTTGTCGTTGACTGTGCTGATCGCTCGAGCACGCGCCTCGACGCGGCCCACGACGGTGGGGGGCTCGTGACCGAAGCCGGTGGCCTCCAGCCACGGTGGGCACCCGACGGCTCGCGAGTCGTCTTTCGCTCGAATCGAACCGACGATCCGGACGACACCCAGATTGCCGACCTCTATACGATCAGCCCGGACGGCACCGGCCTCGAGCGACTGACCGACGGCACCCGCGCCATCACCAGTCCGCGGTGGTCACCCGACGGGACTCGAGTGGCTTACAGCGCCCGCGACAGCGACAACTGGTACGTCCCCGCCGAATGCTACGTCACCGATTTCGAGACTCACTGGTCGGTCACCGGCGAGTTGGATCGCACGCTCATGCGTACGGGGCCCCGCTGGCTCGACGACGAGACGCTGCTGGTCGGAATCGGCGACCGTGGACAGTCACGGCTCGCCCTCGCCGAGGCAGACGGTTCCGGCTGTCACCGGGCGTTCGACGTCCAGGGGCGTGACCGGGGTCTGCAGGGGTACGCCCACGCGGATGGTGTCCTCGCAACGATCCTCAGCCATCCCGAAGATGGCGTCGACTGTTTCGTCGCACCAGCCTCCGCACTCGAGGTGACGGGCGAAGAAGCGACACTCGAGCGCGTCACGGCCCTCAACGACGACCTCCTCGAGTCCTGGCCCGACCACAGCTGTGCTCGAGTGACCTACGAAAGCAATGACGGGACCGAGATCGAGGCGATCGCGTACTTCCCACCCGAGAGCGATCCGGAGACACCAGTCGAACAACCACTCGTCGTCTCGATTCACGGCGGGCCGATGTCGTTCGATCAACCACAGTTTTCGTTCCAGGATCGAGTGTTCACGAGCCGTGGATACGTGGTGCTCAAGCCGAATTACCGTGGCAGCACGTCCTACGGCCGGGATTTCTGTGAGGCACTCCGTGGACGCTGGAACTCCATCGAGGTCGAGGACATTCTGGCGGCAGTCGAGACGGCGATCGACCGGGGCTGGGCCGACCCCGATCGGCTCTACTGCACCGGGTTCTCCCAGGGCGGTGTCAACACGGCCTTCGCGATCACGAAGACGGACCAGTTCATTGCGGCCGCCGCAGAACACGGTATTTACGACATGTCCGCCGCCTTCGGCACTGACGACTCCCACAACTGGTGGGAGAGCGACTATGGGCTTCCCTGGGAGAATCCCGAAGGGTACGCCAGTGCCTCGAGCATCGACGACGTGGCCGGCATTGAGACGCCGTTGTTGCTCACAGCAGGCGAACACGATTGGCGATGTCCCCCCTCACAATCGGAGCAATTGTACGTCAGCCTCAAGAAACGAGGTGTGCCGAGCAAACTCGTCGTCTATCAGGACGAACATCACAACGTCGGCGATCCCGAGCGGGCGATCCACCGCTTCGAGGAGCTGCTTCGCTGGTTCGAGCGGTTCGATCCAGTAGCCACCGAGGACCCAGAAGAGACCAACTCGAGTGAGACAGGAGCAGAGACGTAAGGGTCGACAGAGGCAATTTTTGCGTCCGGATGGGAGCGTTTTTCATGGGGCAGCGCACAGTCACAGGTATGCTCGATTACGTCTCCCTCGAAGAAGAACTCGAGGCAGAAGAGCGATTGATCCGCGATACCGCCCGGGAGTTCGTCGACAACGAGGTGCGCCCGGATATCGCTGCACACTACGAGGCAGGAACCTTCCCAACGGATCTCATCCCCGAGATGGGTGAGATGGGATTTTACGCCCCCAACCTCGAGGGATATGGCTCACCGAACGTCTCGGAGACGGCCTACGGATTGTTGATGCAGGAACTCGAGGCGTGTGACTCGGGGCTGCGGTCGATGGCCTCCGTCCAGGGCGCGCTCGTGATGTATCCGATTCACACCTACGGAAGCGAGGCCCAGAAAGAGGAGTGGCTTCCCAAACTCGGTGCCGGCGAGGCGGTGGGCTGCTTTGGTCTCACCGAGCCCGAACACGGTTCGAACCCGTCGGGGATGGAGACGTACGCCGAACGCGATGCGGACGGCTACGTCCTGAACGGCTCGAAAACCTGGATCACGAACTCACCCATCGCCGACGTCGCCGTCGTCTGGGCCAGAGACCGCTCGAGCGAGGACGACCCCGTCCGTGGCTTCTTGGTGGAGACTGATCGCGACGGCGTTTCGACGAACAAACTCACCGAGAAACTCTCGCTCCGAGCGTCGATCACGGGCGAAATCGGCCTCAACGACGTCCGCGTCCCCGAGGAGAACGTGTTGCCCGGAGTCGAGGGTATGAAAGGGCCGCTGTCGTGTCTCACCCAGGCCCGCTACGGCATCGCTTGGGGAGCCGTTGGGGCCGCTCGAGACTGTTTCGAAACCGCTCGAGCGTACGCGAAGGATCGAGATCAGTTCGGTGGGCCGATTGCGCGATTCCAACTTCAACAGGACAAACTGGCGGAGATGGCGACCCAGATCACCCTGGCACAGTTGCTGGCGTACCGGCTGGCCGAACTGAAAGAACGGGGGGACCTCCGGCCACAACACGTCTCGATGGCCAAACGCAACAACGTCCGGATGGCCCGGGACCAGTCCCGAATTGCGCGCGAGATGCTCGGCGGCAACGGCATCACCAGCGATTACTCGCCGATGCGTCACATGGCCAACCTCGAGACGGTCTACACCTACGAAGGCACCCACGACATCCACACGCTCGTCCTCGGCCAGGACCTCACGGGGATTCCTGCCTACGAACAGTAAACTGCCGGTTGTTCGACGATCTGTTCTTCTATCCGCGTGAACGGCGGGAGAGAGACGACCAAAGGCCCCACTCGAGGGGCATCCAACCCCAACTGACTACTCGCCGTCCTCGATGGTCGCCCGTTTGAGCGAGAGGACGGTCCGCGAGAACGAACAGACGAGGTCGTCGTCCTGGTTGAACACCTCCACAGCCATCGTCACGACGCCCCGATCA
>PUKM01000127.1 GCA_003552325.1 Natrialbaceae archaeon
CCTACCCTCGAGGGTCGGGCACTCGAGAACGCCATCGCCCGATACCACCGACGCGGCTATCGGTTCGTCCTCATCGAGGGCTACCGGGACGCCCCGCTGCCGACGATCCGTGTCGGTGACGACGACCGTCCGGTGGGTGGTCGCGTTATCGGCACTGGCGAGAATGCTCTCGAAACGCTCGTCGAGACGATTCGGACGCTCGAGCCGATCTGAGCCGGCGGTGTCGCTGCTCTCGACTCCCTCGTAGGCGGTATCGACTCGACACGTCACAACTCGTCCGATCGTGACTGGCGACTCGAGTAGCAGTCTCCGAACTATCGACACCCACTCTGATTCCCGCGACCTCAGGCGCGGGAGGGCGTCAAGGAAATCACTCGTTGTCTCCTTCGTAAACCAGTGAAACCACACCAGCGTCTTTGGGGCTGGGCCACGAATCCCCTGGCAGGATGACGGATTCAACCCACGGGCAGATTCGTGAATCCGCTGGTGCCGTCACGGAAGAGACCCACCCCGTCGATGCCCACGCCCTGGGGCTCTCGGCCGGGCTCATCTGGGGGACGGCAATCGCGTTCCTGGAACTGGCGGCTGGGACACAGTACGGTGAGCGGTGGCGGTTGTTGCTCGCTGATCTCTACCCGGGATACAGTCACAGACCAGGGGACCTCGCGTGGGGAACCCTCCTCGGGTTCGTCGATGCGTACCTTCTCGGGTACGTCTTTGGGAGACTGTACAACCGACTCTCGAGGTGAACCACCCGAATCAGCCGTTCTAAACCGTCGAGTATCGGGACGGTGTGCCGCACAGCGCCCACTCCAAGCCATCGCTGCTCGACTGAAGGACACACCGACGGGGCTCACCCACCGTCGGATACCAGCGAGGTGCCCGCGTCGTGCCCAGGGTCCAGATCAGCAACGACGTCCGGCGACGGCCTCGAGGAACCGATCGAAGGCCCCGCTTTCGGGATGGACGTGAGCGTACGTGCCGAGCGTTCGATACTCCTCGAGGCCATCGTGATCGCCCGTGATCCCCTTCCCGCGGACCGTCTCGAACGCGAAACGTGCATCCCCGTCCTCCTGGACCGATGCACTCGAGTAGTGAAACTCGTGTCCTCGGAGGTGTTCTCCGGCGTTCGCCGTCAGCGTCCTGGCTTCCGCTCGAAGCTCGACGTGATCCAGGGCCTGATACCCCTCGTGCATCGTCACGTCGGCTGGGAGGATGCCGGCCATCTCGTACTGGTCCCCGTCGACAGTGGTCAGTGAGTCACAGAGTGCCATCAGGCCCCCACACTCACCGAAAGTCGGGAGGCCGTCGGCTGCACGGGCTGCCAATTCGGTGAGCGTCCCACCCCCCTCGAGTGACCCACCGTGGAGTTCCGGATAGCCACCGGGCAGGTAGACACCGTCGCAGTCGGGGACGGGTTCGCCAGCGATGGGGGAAAACGTGACGACCGACCCACGCTCTCGAAGGCGCTCGAGCGTCGCTGGATACCGAAAGCAAAAGGCGGCGTCGTCGGCGACGGCGATCGTCGATCTCTGGCCGTCCTCGAGTGCACTGTCGGTCATCGGCGACACCTCGAGCCCCCGCGGTTCGCGGGCAACGGCAGCCAGCGCCTCGGCGTCGAGTTCGGTACTCGCCTCCCTGATAGCGTCTCGAGTGATCGTCGTCTCCGCTCCCATTTCGAGGCCGAGGTGGCGGTCTGGTATCTCGAGGTTCTCGTCGGGCGGAATGCGCCCGAAGTACTCGAGATCGGCTGGCAGGGCGTCTTCGATTCCCCGTTCGTGGCGGCCACCGTAGGCTCGCTGGGCGACGATTCCGACGACGTCGATTTCGCAGCCTATGGTGTCGGCATAGGTCCCAAAGCCGTGGGCGGTGGCGGCGACGCTCTCCATCCCGGCGTGGGCGTCGACGACCAACACGACGGGCAAGGTGAGCCGTTCGGCAATCGAGGCCGTACTCGAGCGATCGCCGTCGTACAGTCCCATCATTCCCTCGACCACGCAGACATCGCCCTCGCCGCGGGCGTAATTACGCTCGAGACCATCGGGCCCACAGAGCCAGCCGTCGAGCGTGCGTGACGGGCGGCCGAGCAACGCCTCGTGGTGGCTTGGATCGATGAAGTCGGGGCCGGCTTTGGCCGGTTGGACGGTGTATCCGGCATCCTCGAGGGCCTGACAGATGGCCAGGGTAGCGACGGTTTTGCCGACGTTGGAGCTGACGCCGCCGACGATGAGCCCAGGTGGGACCTCGGCGTCCGTCGGCTCCTTCATTGGGGTGTCACTCCCTTCGCGCGTTGGTCCATGCTGAACATGGCAGTCGTCATATCCCGCAGTTGGGTGACGGGGGTTATCAAAGACGAGGAACTGACGTGGAGCGACAGCCGAAAACGGCACCGTCGCTCGCGCTCCTCGAGTGAGGCTCGACCGAGCACGGTCGTCGCCGAACGCGAGTGCTGAGGTATATACCCCCCACGATATGCGGGGGATGCGGTGAGGATCCGGTGTTGAAGAGTCTCTAGTAGAACTGTCATGGGTGTTGGCATACGGGTCGAAATACGGGTCGAGGATCCTGGCACGTGTCCGGTTGCGACGGTGTCCGACGTTGTCGATCAACCGATCTCGACGATCTCCTGGAGCGCACCGGACGACACGGCGACCGTCGTCGAGGAGTTTACCACCCAGGGTACCTCGCTCCCGAGCAGTGAGGGGCTACACGACAGCATCGAGACGGTGTTCGAGACGGATAGGTACTCGCGCCATCGGTTTTCTCACAGACCAGAGCACTGTGTGTGCCGGCAGATCGAACAGCTTGGCTCCCCCGTCGAAACTGTCCGAGCCGTCGACGGGGGATTGACGATTTCCTTTTACGTTATGGACACGGCTGAGGTCAACGACATCATCACCACGCTTCGCCGGATGGCTGAGGGTGTGAAACTGAGACGGTTACACCGTGTCGCCGGTCCGGAAGCTGAACTCGCCGCGGGTGACGACCTCGTCTGGGTCGACCGCGGCGCGCTCACTGACCGCCAGCGGGAGGTCCTCGAGACGGCTCACGAGATGGGGTACTTCGACTATCCGCGACGCTCGAACGCTACGGCGGTTGCCGACGCGGTTGGGATCGGACCCTCGACGTTCAGAGAGCACCTCGCGGCAGCCCAGTCGAAGCTCCTCGATGCGGTGCTTTCGGCCGACGAATAGTTGCGTTCGAGTTGCCGCGTCGAACGGGCACGCTCAGGGCAGCCCAACGACCGGGTAATACTGTCGGCTGTAACTATGTACGGATTCTCGTCACCCTGGTCTTGCGAGAATCTTGAACGACGGACAGCCGACAGTGTAAGGAACCGGTTAGCGGTCGGCCGATCGGCCGCCATCGGGGAGCACGTCCCCTCGCGGTGGATCGTGAACCGCTGCGCACTCGAGTTGCTCGCCAAGGGACGTGAGGCCCAGTCGCTCGAGTGTGGTCCGTTCGATCCCGTCTTCGGTCCAGCCACGACAGCGGTAGTAGGCGGTTTTCATCGTCTCGAGTTCCTCACGCGTCAGGCTGGCCGGAGGCAAGTCGACGCCACCGGGATCGTCGGCGAGCGGTTTCCGCAGGCGTTTCGGCAGTCGGTCGTCGACGATCGAGAACCCCTCCCGAAGCGAGAAGAGTTTCCCGAGCGTGTAGTTCCGTTCGCCGATCTCGAGGGCGTCGTCGACTGATACGGCACGACCGGTTACCGCGCCAACGAGGGCACAGAGATCCTTGAAATTCCGGTCTGGACCGACGGTCACGACGACGTGTGAGCAGTAGACCAAGGAGTTGATGAAACTCCGGGCGTTTTCGAAGGCGACGACGGCAGTGGGTTTGTGCTCGATCGACCGAGAAGCGAGCCCCGTTTCGACGGGGAGTGCGGTCTCGAGTCGTCGTTGGACGAGGGTATCGTGAAAGCCTTCGGCGTGGGTCGCCCCGCGCGGCGAGGTGGCCGTTGACAGGCCGAGCCCCTTCTTGCCGCGTGGATCGTGCATTCCGGCGGGGGCGCCTTTGACTGTCGCGGCCTCGTCCGTTTCCAGTGCGGCGGCGGCCGCATCCGGCCCGTCTGCGAGCACGTCCCCGAGCCCGGAGCGGGTAGCGATCTGCTCGACGTACGCCAGCATCGCTTCGGCGTCACCCCAGTCGGCGTAACCCGCTTCCATCGCCGTCGCGATGACGTGTCCTACGCCGATCGTGTCCATGCCGAGTTGGTTACAGCGCTGGTTGGCGAGGGCGATCGACTCGAGGTCGTCGTTACAGAGCAAACTGCCGAACGAGGCCAGCGTTTCGTACTCCGGGCCCGATGCCGCCTCGAGCTGGGTGCCGTGACACTCGCCCTGGACCACGGGTTTGCACTCGAGTGGACACCCGTGACAGCCTCGTTGGCCAACGGTAAGTCCCTTGAGGGCCTCGCCGCCGATCGACTCTGCCCCGTCGAACCGACCGCGTTTGAAGTGTTCGGTTGGCAGTAACCCCTGTTCTGAGAGAATTTCGACGGCCGCGGTCGTGCCAAACTCCGCCCACTGGGTCAGCTTCTCGTTCTCGTGGACGCCTTCGACGAACGCCTCACGAGCCTGGTCGAAGGCGGCTCGATCGGCGACAGGTGGGGGGCAATCCCCGCCGACAACGATCGCTTTGAGCTGTTTCGAGCCCATGACTGCCCCGAGCCCGCGACCACCGGCGGCGTGACCACTGTCGTTGATGATCGACGCGAGCAACACCTCGTTTTCACCCGCCGGGCCGATAGCCGCACACGAGCGCAGCGGACAGCCTGCCAGGAGTTCGTCTGTAACGTCCGTCGCTTCTCCCCAGAGCGCCCCGGCGGGCTCGAGTGTGAGCGTTTCGTCGGTCACCCGCAGGGTGACCGGCTCGGCTGCTTGACCGGTGACGACGATCGCGTCGACACCCGAGCGGGCAAGCAGGTGGCCGAAGGAGCCACCTGCATACGACTCCCCGAGACTGCCGGTGAGCGGGGATTTCGCCCCGACCCAGTGGCGTGCTGCCCCCGGGAGCCCCAGCCCGGTCAACGGCCCGGTCGCAAAGACCAGGTGATTCTCCGGCCCGAGCGGGTCGACGCCGCCGGGTTGTCTCTCGAGCAAGAGCCGAACACCGAGGCCACGTCCGCCCAGGTGCTGTTCGTGCCACGTTTCGGGGATCGGTTCCGTCGTGACCGTTTCCGCACTCAAGTCGACGTACGCGATTCGGCCGTGCATTCCGTTCATCGGTTCGTCCCTCCGCTACTGATGCCCTGGCGCCGACAGTCCGGACAGGACTCGAGGCCGAGTCCCTCCGTCAGGTCGGCATCACTGAGCGCGTCTCTGACCTGTGCCAGGCCGGTTGCCGATCCGAAGGCGTCGCCACAACTGACGCAGGTAACGGGTTCGTGCTCGACGACTGGTTCCTGCGTTCCGAGGGGAACGCTCACTGTTTGTGTGACTTCGATGGCGTCCTCGGGACAGGCAACGCACCGTTCGCAGCCGACACAGGCGGATGGATCGAACCGTAGCGTCTGCTCGTCCGGCTGCTCGAGGGCCCCGGTCGGACACATCCCGTCGCACGCCCAACAGAGCGTACAATCGGCTGCCTCGACGACGACCGACCCGAGTGCTGGCGTCGGGACGTCGACACGCGGCTCACTGGCGAGCGCGTTGATCGCGTGCACCGAAAGTGACGCCGCGGTCACCGTGACCCCGCCATCGGTCGCCGGCGTTCTGGGGCGTGAATCCGTCTCGGTCGATAGACGGCTGAGCGGACGATCAGTGAGTCGCTCATCGACGTGTACCCGCTCGAGCGCACCGCGAACGGCGGCCGGCTCGGTCGATGCAACCCAGGATACCGCCGGCTCGAGGCCGAGCGCCTCGAGTGTCCGCGCCGTTTCCTCGCTCGTTTGCTCGAGCGCGTCGGTGGAACGTTCGGGATCGCCGACGAGGAGCACTCCGCCAGCCCCTGCCGCGAGCGCATACAGTACCAGCGCTGCCGGGACCCGCCGTGCGTCGGTCACGGGAATCGGAATCGTCGGGACGGTCTCGGAATGAGCGGTCACGACGACCGGTTCGAGGTCGTGGGTGGTGAACGCGAGAACCGGCGGTGTCTCGGGCTCATCCCGCCCAACGAACGGGAGCGAAAAGCCATCCTCGGCAGTGGTGGTAACCTCGAGGGCCGCTCCCGTTGCGTCCGCCAAAACGTCGAGGGACGCCGCTCGAGGTGAGCTGATCGACTCGGTTGGACAGGCACCCAGACAGACGCCACAATCCGTACAGGCATGGGGGTCGATGGTGACGGAGCCCGCTCCGGTACTGTCGATCGAGACGGCGTCGTAGGGACACACGGCTTCACACGCCCGACAACCCGGCGTTCCCTTTTGGCCGACGGCGCAGGTCACCTGATCGACCGTGACCGGATCTCGGCCGTGCTCACAGGCCACCCGTACCAACGCGTCGACGACCCCGCTCGAGTCGACATAGAGGCGGTCACTGTCGACGTCACCGTCGTACCCGGGCCAGACCAGGTGATCGGCCCGGAGCCGGTCGGCACCGCCCGGGCACTCGACCAACAGCGTCAGGTCCCCATCGTCGAAGACCTCGAGCGGTCGCCCCTCACGAACCGTCACGTTCCGGCGTCGCCTCTGGCCGGGTTCGCTCGTGAGCAGCGTCACGGGCACGTGCGTCGCGAGGTCAGCAGCGACCCCCGGTGCGTCGACGACCACGACCTCGCCCCGATCGATGTTCGGCTTCGCGGTGGCCTCGAGTGCCGCTGGGTGGTTCCCGGCCGCAGCGAGAGACAGCCTCGCCTGTATCGCGGCGGCGACGACACGACCTCGTTTGGGGGCGGACAAACCAGCACCCAGGCGGGCATCGACCCAGCCCACCGCAGTGACGCCGGCCGCCTCGAGGCGGGCCTCGACCGATGCGCGGTTCACCGTCTCGGCGGTCACGATGGCAACCTTGTCGACGGAACGCTCCTCGCACCGCTCAATGGCCGGTGGCAACACCTGCTCGAGGGTCGAGCCAACGATCGACTCCCCCGGGATTGCGGCCACGACTGACTGGCGATCCAGCGTGGAGGACCCGTCACAGACGAGCGTGAGTGCTGTGGTCATAGCTGAGTACTAGGTGCCGACGTCGTACGGTGGTGCTTCGAGTGCGTCAGGATCGATGGTTAGCCGCTCGGCGTCGAACTGGATCAGTCCGGCCGCGATCGAACCGATCGCCCGATAGAACGGGTGGGCATCGATCTCCTCGAGGTCCGCCGAAAGCTCGTCGAACCACCAGCCGTGCGTCCGAACGAACAGCTCTTTCGACGCTGGCTCTTCCAGTTCGCGAGCGCTGAGAAGGGCCAGGGTCGCGAGTTCGACGGCTGCGTGATCGGCCTCTTCACGAATGTCCGGAGCCGGTTCGATACCCAGGCCGGTGTAGGTCCCCTGGACGACAGCCAGGGGTTTGCCCAGATACTCCCCGGCGTAGTAGGATTCGTGGATCTGGAGTCGTGGCCGGGGGCCCACGAACAGTCGCGTGTGCGCCCGCTCGAGGTCTCGAGTCGTCTCATCCACATTGTCGATGCTGGCCGCCCACTGACGAAGCGTCTCGAATCCGCGCTCGAGATGGGCGTTCGGGACTGACTCGAGGAACGGGGTTCCTTCCGTGTGGAGTCGTTCGACTAGTTCTTCGGCCGGTGGATCAGCGAGTACGGTCGCACAGAAGTCGTACAGGGTGGCGATGACCGACGGTTCGGTCGAACCGTCCGCTGCCGTCGAGGGTCGTGTCGTTACCTCGGGTTCTGTGGGCCCGTTTTCTCGCGTCTTCACACTCTCGTCGTTCTCCCGTGTTTGCGTCATCAGAGTTCACCTCGGAGTCGCTGGATCATGCCATAACAGATCGCCGCTGCACCGGCGAGAATCAATACCACTGCAGCGTTCAGTCCGACGAAGAAGACGATGCTCGCGACACCGTGGGTGACTGGGTCCGCTGGAAGGGCGATCAGATACTCCCGCGTCGGCAGCGGCGACAGTACCGCTGCGAAGAGCGTCGCGATGAGAACGAGCGCGAAGAACGCGAGCAACGAGAGCCCCGTGACGGTAAGGAACCGCGAAGACGGGACCGGTCGGTCTTCGCTGGACTCGTGGGGTGTCTCCGTCTCACCGAGTTCCTCGTCTGCCCACTCCGCCCAGTGATGGCGGGCACGGTCGGCCGAAACGGTCCCCGAGAACATCGTCTTGTTGAACGGGAACCGTTCTTTGACGTTCACCATGTAGAGGTGGAACGAGATGCCCATCAGCATCGTCAACGCGACGACGACGTGGACGTCTCGTACCATCAACAAGAGGACGTCGGCGAGCGCTTCGTTCGCGCCGAGTGCCGCCCTGAACTCCGGAGAGGCGAACACCCCGCGGTACCAGAGCAACAGCCCCGTCGCACTGAGCAAGAACAGTTCGACGGCGAGGACCCATATCTCGGCTTTCTGGAGCCACGTGTACTTCTTTGCGGCTGGCTTTTCGCCTCTCCCGAAGAGGTACGTGACGTACGCGAGTGACTCACGCACGTCGCCGAGTGTCGGGAACGAGTCCAGCAGCCGGCCAGCGAGGAGCGCGGTCAACGCGAGGTACAGCAGGTAGTAGGTCCCGACAGCGATCAACACGACGCCGAAGGCGACGTGCACGAGCACGACGTGTTCGTACGTGAACACGCTGAAGAGCCACCCAAGGTGTTCGTTGAACGTCATCGGCAACCCCGTCAGGTACAGCACGAATATGCTCAGGGCGATGGTGCCGTGGACGTACACCTGCACGCTCGAGAAGCGTTCGAGACGGCCGTCGCTGTCGACATCCGCCTCGGGCGCATCTGACACGTCTGACACGTCTGTTGCGGTGTCAGTGAGGCCGTCGACCGGCGTGCGGTCAGTCTCAGTTGCCATCGGTTAGTCACCTCCAACGGCGTGGTCGTCCCTGATCTCTTTCCAGCTCGTCAGGACGAACAGCGAGATGAGGATCGCGACGAAGACGATGTACAATCCGAGGGCTGCCCGGAGGCCGAGCCAGAGCCCGTCGTAGGCGTTGTACACCATCTCGCCCCCGACGAGGCCGACGCTCCCGTCACGCATGGTGGTCGACTCAGCCAGGGGGACCGAGAGGGACTCGAGCCAGACCAGGAGCCCAACGGTGAGGCCGACGGCCAGGAGGGCGGCGATCGCCGACCGATACTGGTACAATCGGCCGCGAATTCCTGGTGGTCCCGACGCTGTTTCGGTGTGTTGTGTTGCCATCGTCCTCACCATTGGTTGCCGTACTCGTCCGGGGAGGATCGACTCGTGGGGAGATAGCCCCCCGTCTCCCCGGGCTCTTCCGACGGGTGGGTCTCGGTTCGTTCACAGAGCAGCCGCCAGCAGTGATCAATCATCGCCGAACACCACCTGATCGAGGCCACCGCTGAAGATGTCTTCCGAGCGGTTCTCACGGAACTCCGAGGAAATTTGTTCAGGTGTCCCGAAGACGAGGGCGTCGGTGGCACACTCTGAGACACAGGCAGGCTCTTTGCCTTCGTCGAGGCGGTCGACACAGAGCGTGCACTTGTCCATGGTGCCGGCCCCGCCAGTTGAATTTTCTTCCTCGGGGAACTGTGGGGCCCCGAAGGGACAGGCCCACGCACAGTACGTACATCCAATACACTTGTCCTCGTCGAGTTGCACGAGCCCCTTGTCGTCCCTGGAGACGGCATCCGTCGGACAGACCTCGATGCAGGGCGCTTCAGCACAGTGGAAACACGGCATCGGGACGCTGGTCTCTCCGTCGTTGAACCGACCGCCGTCTTCTCCCTCGTTGTGAGTGACGATTTCGATTCGGTCACTCGACTCTGGGAGCTCCCAGGTTCGCATACAGGCGACTTCACAGCCGCCACAATCGATACACGCTTCGACGTTCGGAATAACTCGTGGGGTTCCACTCATGATGATCACCTCGTGAGGCCGCGCTGTCGCTGGTAGGCCTGTTGTTTCTCGGAAAGCGATGGAATCTCGTCCTCGGCCGCTGGTTCGAGGCCACAGAGCGTGGCCTTCGTCGCCTGCATGTTCGTCACCACGTCGTAGCCGACCGAGGTGCCGATGTTGGCGGAGTCGCCGATTACCAGCGGTTCCGTTCCATCAGGGTAGCGGTCGGTGTACGTCTCTCCCTCGAAGATGCCCGCCCAGTGGAACGGCAAGAAGACTTCCTCGTCGTTGACTCGCTCGGTCACCTTCGCCTGCACGAGCATGGAGCCCGGTTCCGTGTGGACCCAGACCCAGTCGCCGGTCTCGAGGGCGAACTCGTTGGCCACGCGAGGGTTGATCTCGGCGTACATCATCGGCGACCGATTCGCGGTCCCGACGGTGTTTCTGGTCTCGTAGCCGCCACCCTGGTGTTCGACCTGGCGGCCGCTGGTCATGATCAGTGGGAACTCGTCGACGAGGTCGCGGAACGTCTCCTGGTGACCTCGGTTGTCGAGGTCCAGCCGGTAGAAGTCCTCCTGCAGGTCGTAGTTCGGATAGTCGTCGATGAGATCGGGGCGTGGCGTTTCGACCGGTTCGCGATGAACCGGCACTTCGTCTGGTAAGTTCCACGCGTAGGCTCGAGCGCGTCCGCGCCCGGTCGGCGCGTCCGGCTGTGGGTTGTCGAACGCGGCGAACTCGTCGGGGTCGATATCGTACCCCTCGTCAGCGAGCGCCTGGGCCGCGTCGTACACCGAATGTGCCTCGCTGAGCGCGTATTCGATGGGCAGCGTTTTCGCCGCTGGGGTCTCGGGGTCGGGTAGGACGGTCGTATACAGCGGATACTGCGGGACCCCTTCGATCTCACCGTCCCACCACTCGGGCTCGTAGGAGCCACGAAGCAGCGTCTCACCGTCCGGTCCTTCGGTGCCCCACGTCGGCCGGAAGTCGTGCCCACCCTCCTCCGGGTGCACGTCGTCCCGGTAGAGGATCGGCGTTCCGGGGTGGTCCTCGTGCCAGCAGGGCCACGGCAGCCCCCAGTACTCGCCGGCGAGTTCGTGGGAGTCGGTGACCTCCGCTTTGAGGTCTTCGGCACTGAACATGTGGCTGTTCTCCATGTGGGCCTTGATCCGCTCCGGGGTCTGCCCGATCATCCCGATCGACCGCATTCCGAGGTTCATCTCCCGGAGGACCGCCTCCACGTCGTCGTAATCGAAGTGCTCGCCGAACCCGAGGCGATCGGCCAGGTCTTTCAGGATGTCGAAGTCCCGGCGGGAGTTGTGACGGGGCGTCACCGGCTGGTAGCGCCACTGAACCGACCGGTTCGTCGCCGTGACCGAGCCACGGCTCTCGTGGTTGGTCGCCGCCGGCAACAAGATGATCCCGTCTTCGCGTTCGGGAAGCGAGCCGTGGAGTCCCGGGAACGGATCGACGCCGATGACGACCTCGACGTTTTCCATGGCCGCCTTCAGGCGTTTCATCTCGCTGATCGAGTTCAGCGAGTGGCCCCAGACGACGAGCGCTTTGACCTGCTCGGGCTGGTACAGCTCACCCTTGCGTTCGTCGTCATCGAGTGCCCCCTCGAACCAACGGCTAACCGTCAGGCCGTTTTTCTCCATCAACTCCTGGGACTCGAAGCGCTCGAGCATGTCCTCGTAGCTCGTCGAGCCGCTGGTACTCGGCGTCTGATCCCAGACGTTCGACCAGTGTTCCCAGGCGCCCTGGCCGAGGCCGTAGTACGCAGGAAGGTTGTGCGACAGGATACAGACGTCAGTCGCTCCCTGTACGTTATCGTGGCCACGAACCGGGTTGTTCCCGCCGCCGGGCTGGCCCGTGTGCCCAAGCGCCAGGTTGAGGATCGCGTACGAACGAATGTTCTGGGTACCGACGGTGTGCTGGGTGGACCCCATCGACCACTGGACGGTGCTCACCTCGGCGTCGACGAGCGTCTCGGCGATCTCTTTCAGTTCCTCGACCGGCACCCAGGTGATGTCCTCGACCGTCTCGAGGTCGTAATCGGCGATCGTCTCTTTGGCCTCCTCCCAGCGGTACACGCGTGACTCGAGGAACGCCTCGTCGTGTGCCTCGAGGTTGTAGACGATGTGATAGAGCAATCCGTTGATGAATGCGATGTCCGTCCCGGGGCGGAACCGGGCGAAGGTATCGGCGTGAGCCGCCGTCTTCGAGAACCGTGGCTCGGCGACGATGACGGTGCCGCCCTTTTTCCTGGCCTGCTGGACGTATCGCATCATCACTGGATGGGCCTCGGCTGGGTTGTGCCCGATAATGAGGTTCGCGTCGGCATTGGCGACGTCGTTGACCGACTGGGTCATCGCCCCGTAGCCCCAGGTGTTCGCCAACCCGGCGACCGTCGTGGAGTGACAGATTCGGGCCTGGTGATCGACGTTATTGGTCCCGTAAAACGCCGCCAGCTTCCGGAACATGTAGGCCTCCTCGTTACCGATCTTGGCCGATCCCATCCACATCGTGCTGTCGGGGCCGTACTCCTCACGGACGCGAGTGAGTTCGTCTGCGACCTCGGCCATCGCCTCGTCCCAGTCGAGGCGGACCCACTCGCCGTTTTCTTTCTTCATCGGCTCTTTCAGCCGGCGTTCGGAGTTGACGGTCTGGCTCAGACTGGCGCCCTTCGAACAGAGCCCGCCCTGATTGATCGGATGGTCGTCCCATGCTTCTTGCCCGACGAGTGCGTCGTTTTCGACGACCATTTTGAGCCCACACCCTACCGCACAGTGTGAACAGATGGTTTTGACCTCGTCCGTTTCCGAGGGTGGGTCACCTTCCTCGGAGCGTGTTTCTTGCACGAGGGTTCGACCGCCGATTCCTGCTGTCAGCGCGGCGACACCGCCAACTTTCATGAAATCGCGGCGCTCGACGTCTAGCGATTCTCGTAATTGTCCCATACCTGTAGATTGTACCTGCTGTCGATGAGCCCCCTCCCGTGATTGCGCGGGTCTTTATACGTGTTCTATCATGTAGGAATACGGTTTGGGGTGAAATTATTCGAACGCATCAGGTGCTTTTACCCCGTCCCTACAGAAAGACAGGCCGGGTGCCTCGGGGCGTGACCTCGAGGCGGTTCACTGGTTACTGACCATCTTCGCGCGGTGTCGTTGTACAATGGCGGTCGCCGACGGAGCGATCGCTCGAGGGAGAACAGAAATGCCCTTAAACTTCGGTCGCAAACTGGTGGTTGCGAGCGTGGTTGGTCTAGCGGCTATGACCTCAGCCTTCCAAGCTGATGACCCGGGTTCAAATCCCGGACCGCGCATTGCTCTCGCGAACAACGTCGTGAGCGGGAGCTATTATACGAGGGATTTGAGCCCTATCAGTCGCACGGAGCGAACGACGTGAGCGAGTACGTCTGATTTCGGTTCAAATCCCGGACCGCGCATCCTTCGGCGAACATCCTCGTGAGCCGATGGTTCGTATGCGGGATTTGAATCAGAGAGTGGAGCATTGCGGAACGACCGTGGTTCAAATCCCGGACCGCGCATTGCTCTCGCGAACAATGTCGTGGGCGAGCGCCATCCCGGACCGCGCATCCTTCGGCGAACATCCTTGTGAGCCGACGGTTCCCTGACGACACAGCTCTCTGTGGAACTCCCTCGAGCGCGAGCGTTCTCCGATCAGGAGTCGACCCGTTGATTCATCTGACCACGGGATGAGCGCTCGAGTGCGAGAGAACCCAACCTACGACAGCCGCGAGAACCGTTAGTCGGCGACTCGAGCGTCCGTCGTCTGGGTAGACTCCCCGGCCGGTGACGACGTCGGCTCGCCGAAGTATCGCTCCCAGAGTAACAGCGTCGGCGGGAGGACGATGACTGCGCCGAGATACGAGTAAATCACGCTGATGGACATCAGGATACCGAACTCGGCGAGCATCGGGGTGACCGAGAGGACGAGGGCGCCGACACCGCCAGCGGTCGTGATCATACTGCCTGTAATGCCCCCGCCGGTTCCCTGCAGGGTAACGATGAGCGATTCGTAGGCATCGAGGCGATCGTTGTACTCGTCGATAAACCGATGGGTGATGTGGACGGAGTAGGCGACGCCGATGCCGATGGTGATCGAGAGCACCGTCGCTGTGAGTGCGTTGAACGGGATATCCAGCACCGCCATCGTCGCCGCGAGGAAGGCGACGGTCGTCACGATGGGGACGAGATTCGCGATCCCGAGCATGGCACGCCCCTCGAGCAGGTAGTAGATGATGACGAGAAAGACGCCCGTGAGTCCAAGCGCGGCGGCGAGGCTGACGATGGCCGACTCGAACAACAGTTCGGTCACGGTCTGGAAGACGATGATGTCCCCGGTTGCGGTGGCAGCGAGCCAGTTTCGATCCGCGAGCGTTCGGGCGTCGACGGTCACCTCTTCCTGGGTTGCCTCTGCATCGACTGAATAAATCACCCGCATCGACTGGAGGTCCTCGTCGATGTACTCGAGAGCCTGAGCCTCGAACTCTGAGTTCAACAACTCGGTGTAGAGTCGTTCGAGATTCCGATCGGGGACGCCGTTCGCCGACAGGTCGTTTGCCTCGAGCAACGCCGCATACTCGTCGTCCTCGGCGGCGTACTGGTTCATCACGTCGAGGATGCTTTCGGAATCGGCTTGCCCGTCGCTGTCTCTGACGATCTCACCTGGTGGGTCCTCACCTGCACTCTCGATCGACTCGAGGACGTACGGTTCGTAAATTGGCCCCTCTAGATAGACGGTAATCTCGTCGTCTTCACCGGTCTCGAAGTTGTCGCCGAGGAACGTGACGATCTCTCTGACCTGATACTCACCCGGACCGAACGGGTCGGGGACGATCTCGATGTGTGCCGGCAACTCCTCGTAGGGGAGGAACTCCTCGTCGTCGAACCGGGTGTCAACGTCGGTTGCCACGTAGCCCGCGCCGACCGTCGACACCAGCAAGAGCGCGAGCATGATGGCCGGCCCGCGGTTAGCCAGTTTGGCCCCGAGTGGGAGGACCTTGCCCATGAGAGAATCTTCAGACCCAAGCGGCTGGGTGCCAAATTCGGGAATGCGTGTTCCTTCCCGCAGGTCATCGAGCCAGACCTTCGTCGCTGGCATGAAGATGCCGAAAATGAAGAAGGTAAAGACGATCCCGAGGGAGGCGACGAAGCCGAAATCGAAGATCGGTCCCAGATCACTGGTCATATTGGCTCCGAAGCCGATAGCGGTCGTCCCGGTCACGATGAAGAACGCCACGAGCAACTGGTTGTTCGCCGCAGTCATCCCGTCGAAAATACCCTTCCCTGCGATCCGTTCTTCCCGGTATCGGTTCACTGCGTGGATCCCGAAGTCGATACCGACGGCAAGTAACAACGGTGGGACGGCCACCATCATCTGATTGAACGGGATCCGTGCGTGTCCGACGAAGCCAAACGTCCAGATGACAGCCATGAACAACGCCGACAGACCCAACATGAGGTCTATGGGATCACGGTAGGCGAACAGCAGAAATCCAAGAATCAACAGGATCACTGCCGGAACCATCAACGCCATCGAATCGATCAGCGCCCGCTCGAATTCGTCTTCGAAAATCGCCCCACCAAAGGTAATGATATCGGCGTTGGAGGCGTCAGTCGTGTCGGCAATCTGCCCCTGAATTCGCTCGATCGTGACGTCCTCTTGTTCCTCGGGTATCTCGTGTTCGACGACGTTTATCGAGGCCGACGTGAACACCGACTCCTCGTTAAAATCGTCCGCGAACGACTGTTTGAACCCCGGCTGTTCGTCGACGAGGGTCCGGACGGCTTCGCGAACTTCAGCCTCGGTCACTCCCTCGAGGGCCCGGATCTGTTCCTCTCGTGTCTGGGCGTCTTGATCGATCACCTGCACGATGCCGTCGATAGGGGTGCTGGTTTCGGCAACCCTGAGGTCGGGATTCTCCTCGATCGTTTCGAGTACCCGTAGGAACTCGAGCATCGCCTCGCGGGAGACGACGTTGTCCCCGCGGTGGATGAGCTGTGTCGATTGGGTCTCCTCTGCGAAGGGTTCCTCGAACTCCGCGTCGACGGCGTCGAGCGCTTCCTGTTCGGGTGTTCCTTCGGTAAATCCTTCTTCCCCGGGGTCGACCTCGATGAACGGCAGACCGAGCGCGAAGAGTGCCGTCACGATGATGAAAACGATAATGATCGTCTTTGGGCGGCCAGTAATCCAGCTGTTAACCGTATCGAGCGCTGGTTGATACTGGAGTGGCCCTCGTGACATGATCGTCAGTTGCCACCGAATCGATCACGCACCGAGTCCAGTTCAGCACCGAGTCGGCCCCGGAAGATGAACAGCGTCCCAACGATGGCGACCAACGCCCCACCGACGAGCCACAGTGGCACCAGACTTTCACTCGCTTCGGTGACCGTTATCGGGAGTTGGTAGGTACCTGATAGCTGTGCATCCCCGCGTTCGTCGTCGTAGCGGATATCCAGCGACAGCGGGTAGTCCTGCGGGGAGACACCGCTCTCGACACCTACATCGAAGATGACCGTCTGATTCTCGCCAGGTCCGATTTCGGTGACGAACGACTCGTCGTCCTCACTCGAGAGCGGCGCATCGGGGAACACCTTTGCTCGAACGTCGGTGACAGGCTCGTCACGGTTGTTTTCGAGGTCGACCTCGACAGTACCGGACTCGCCAGGTTCGAACGTTGCATCGACGACCTCGACGTCGAAGGAGTCACGGTCGGGTCCGACGTCGACAATGATATCCTGTGAGCTATCGACACGAACGTCACCATCAGACCGGTATCGGGTCTCGAACTCGAGGACCTTTGGCCCGGCTTCTGCGTCGTTTGTGATGCCAAGTCTGAAGTCAAACTCATGCGTTTCCCCGGGCTCGAGGGTGCCAACGGCGTACGCATCGTTCCGAGGGAGGACGTTCGATTGCTCCGAGGCAAGCTGCACGACAACGTTTTCTGCGGTGTATTCGCCGTCGTTGGTGACCGTTCCCATGACGTTCCCGTCTTCACCGACGCGGAGGGAGGTTTCCGTGTTATCGATGGCGAAGCTCTGAGCTGGCAGGGGCTCGAAGCCGAACTCGCGGTCGCGGTCCTCGAGGTCGTTGTCGTTTGCGTCACGAGCGGTAACGGTCGCTTCTAGCGGATACTCGCGCTCGACGGCATCGTCGTCGACCGTCGTTTGATACACGAGCGTCACCGTTTCTCCAGCCTCCCACTCGCCGACGTATGCGGCGGAGGTCGGTGATGCTGGCTCGACGTCATCATCCAATCCACTGAGATCGACACCGAGTTCACCTGTTCCTGCGGAACCACCGTCTTCGCTCGCCGAGCCGAACGCGATATCGCCGTCACCGGCACTCAGCTCCACGACGGCCTCGGTCACGGTCTGTGGGCCGTTGTTCGTGACGTCGACGGTTATCAGGCCGTCGTCACCGATCTGGACGTCGTGTGAGACGTCGTCCACCGTATACTGTTGGCGATCGGTTGGCTCGAGCGTGGCCTGTCCTGTGGCTGCCTCGTCTTCGGCCTGTCTGTCCCCATCTTCGTCATCGTACTCGACGCTCACGCCGATTGGGTAGGGTTCGATCAGTGCCTCGTCGGTCGTTCCCGCACGGAAGGTCACCTCTCTGGTTTCCCCGGCTTCCCAGTCATCGATGGCACGGGTCGCCGTCGGGGTATCCGAGCCGAAGAAGACTTCGCTGTCGCCGGATTCTGCAGTCACCACGACGTCAGTTGCGTTTTCACTCCCGGTGTTCTCCATGACGACGGTCCACTCGCCACGGTCATCGACCTGCACGTCCGATTCGGTGTCCACCACGTCGAAACGGGCTTCGTCGTCGATGAAGACGGTGTCACTGAATCTATCCGTTTCGTCGCTCACACGGTCGTTGCTGATGCCGATGACGTCACCGTCGGCGTTGGTTGTGTATTCGACTCGCTCGATGTTCGTGTAACTCACGTGGATAGCGAGGTCGAAGTCCTCACCAGGGTCGAAGGTGTCCTCGTCGACGTAGATATCGAACGGAACCGTCTCGCTTTCGCCATCCTCGAGGGTTCCAATGCGTTGACTATCCGTCCTGATCTCCACGCCATCGGGGGCATTTCGGAGTTCGACTTCGGCACTTTCAGCCCGCAAGAGCCGATCTTCGACCTGTTGTGGCGGGTTGTTCCCGAACGTCAGACTGACCTCACCGTCGTCGTTCGAGACTTCCACCTCGATGGTCTCTTCTGATCCCACCGCTACTTCGTCATCGTCGAACGACGCGTCGATGCCTGGATCTCCACCCGCACTATTTGTCTCCGTGGTGTTCGCCGAGACGATATCGATTGCAGGCAATCCAAAGAGACCGATCACGAGGAGACAACTCAACGCGACAACGAGAATCCAACGCGGAGAGAAATTGATCCCTTGTTTCGCGTGTCCGACACTCCATTTCCTCACACTCATACTAGTTTATAACTGACTTTACAGTAACACAGGATTAAGGCTTTCGACCGCCGAGCTCCCGGAAATCGCCGGAATAAACGATGTTAAACTGTTACTCTCAAAGTACCACCGGTGAGACCAGCCACCGACGTTCCCGTCAACGGAGGTGTTTGAGCTTTGCCAGATCTGGTCCCTGCACGCGGTCTTTTCGAGGCTGATTCCACACGACTCCGCTAATCAGCGATACTCGAGCCAAGCCCGTGGTCTCCAGCCGGAATCCACCGTCGGATAAACGGAATCGTCACCCCAAGGGTGTCCTCGAGCAGGTCGATGACAACGATATCACTGGGCTCGAAGCCGCCGACGAGGGCCACGACCCCGAGTGAAAGCAGTCCTAACCCGACCAGGACGGGGAGTGCCGTAATGAGCGTAACCGACACGAGCGGGCCAGCCAGAATCGCCCAGGGAAGGACGATCAGCGGGAGGCCGACGTAGGTCCGGACGGCTTCACTCGAGAGCGGGGTGATACCGTACTCGAGCCAGAGGACGCCACAGATGATGAGGTGGACGGTGAGCAGGGAACTGACGGAGGCCGCCGCCGCCCCGAGGATGCCAAACCGGGGGATCAGTGCAACGTTCACCACGATATTCAACGCGAGTCCAGCAGCGTTCCCGATGGCGATCCAGGTGGTCGACCCGAGCGCCGAGAGGGTTTCCCGATCCCGCCCGGCGGCGGCACTCAGGAAAAAGCCGACGGCGAGGATGGGGAGAATAGTCGCAGCTCCGGTGTAGTCGGTCCCGAAGACGAGCGTCAGGACGTCAGCGGGGAAGACGACGAACAGGACGAACGCGGGAAAGGTCACGAGATACACCCACTTGGTGGTGGTCGCGTAGATGTCATTGACTGCGTCGCGATCACCGTCGGCGTCGAGTCGGGAGGCAATGGGGAGATACAGAAACCCAAAGGCCGTGAGGACGACCAGTAAGCCGCTCGCGAGCGGGTAGGCTGCGCTGTAGAGGCCGACTTCCTGTGAGGTTCGGAAGAACCCGAGCATGAGGGTATCAGTCTGGGTGAGGAGGACGCCGACGACGGTCGAAACGACGAGGGGGGCAGAGAAGCGGACGAGCTCGCGGGTGTGGGTCCGGTAGGCACCGAACAGCGGCATGAGTCGGTTGAGGAAGTAGTGGGCGAGGACGAAGGTGGCGACGGCGGCGAGGAGGTAGGCGATGCCTGCGGCGACGATTCCCATCCCGGCGAGTAAGAGGACAACGATCAGCCCGATTCTGACGAACGGATCGACGAAGTCGTGTGCGAGGGTGTAGTAGACCGTGTTTTCGTAGCCCCGAACGCCCGAAATCGCGATCCGAAAGCCGACGATGAAGGGGACCGAGAGGCCCAGAATGCGGATGAACGTCACGGCGACGTCAGTTTCGAAAAACAGCGAGGCGATCCACTCCGCTCCGACGACCATCCCCAGCGCGAACAGGCCGGCGAGGCCCATCGTCACGGCCATCCCGCTCACCCAGACGCCACGACGATCCTCGACATCGTCGTATCGGGGGATAAACCGCGAGACACCCTGTGAACAGCCAGCCATCGCGAGCGTCGTCGTGAACAACAACAAGGCGATCCCGAGACTCACCTCGCCGTACGCATCGGGTGAGAGCAGTCGGCCAATGACGACGCGTTCACCGAGTTTGGCGACCGATCCAAGCATCCCCCCGACCATGACGAGCGCGGCACTCGAGAGCAGTGCTGTGAGTTCGCGCTGGCGGTCTGCCATCAGAGATAGCCCAGATCCTCGAGGCGATTAGTTACGCTGTCGGTATCGGTGGCGGTGATGGCAGTCGTTCCGTACTCGAGTTCGTCGTAGGTCTCCCGTTCGTGTGGTATCCGCAACAGCGAGGCAGGAACGTCTCCAGTCATCGTCTCCGGCACCGGCTGTCGGAGTAGGGCCATCGTAACCGGGGCGACGTCGGTGAGTGAGAGTGGTTTCGTCCCAGGCCATTCGCTGTCGATGTCCGGGCCTGCAGCGAGGAAGACGCCCGTGCGTTTGTGATCGTAGGCCTCGAGCGGAACGGTCGTCCGTCCGTAGAGGTCCGTCTTGACGTTGTGATTCATCGCTGTCGGCCGGAGGAGAACGTCCGGGGCCCGCTCGAGGTGGGGGCCGTCGTAGACCTCCTCCCGTCGACACACCATCTCGAACGCAGGCTCACCGTCCGGTGTCTCGAACGCCGAGAGGATCGAGATGAGGTCCGTACGCACGTCCTCGTACGCCGATTGGGGGACGACGCCCGAGGGTTCGCGCCCCTCGAGGTTGATGCGGACGCCGAGGCGGGTCCCGTCGGCACAGTAAGCTTTCGATCGCCGCCAGTCGACGGTATCACTGGCTGCGGCGACCACGGAATCGGGCGTCAGTCGACGCAAGGTGCCCTCGAGGCCGATGCGCTCGGCAGCGCGATAGACGGCGGCTGGCTGTACCCCGAGGCGGTCGACGGCCCACGTGAGCGCCCGTACTGACCGCGCCTCTCGGTCCTCACTCGTGCTCGCACTCGAGGCCGAGGGTCCATCTGGAGCTCTCTTGGCACCGTCTCCATCCGTCAGCGACGACTTGACGCTCGAGAGCTGTGTGGCGTGTTGGGCGTCCTCCCCTTCCGCGGCCGTGACGTATCCGTGCTCGCGGAGGATCTCGTTTACATAGATCGAATAGCCCGACACGGGCCCGATTCCATGATCCGAGCAAACGAGGACGTTGACGTCTTCACCGACGGTCTCGAGGACATCGGCGACGAGGCGGTCTGCGGCCTCGTAGATCGCCCGAAAGGCCTCGTCGTCGTCGAAGTTGTGAAAGACGGCGTCGGTCTTTTGGACCTGGATGAACGCGAAGTCCCAGGGCTCGTCCTCGAGGAGGGCACAGGCGGCCCGCCGACGCAGGTCGATCAACTCGAGGTAGCCCGCCAGTTTGGCCGGTTTGTCGTCACTGGTCTCGTGACTCGAGTAAATCCGATAGGGTTCACCGAGCGTCGACTCGAGTCGGTCGCGGACTGCCGGTGGGTGGCTCGGCTCGTCCTCGGGAGCGAGATAGCCGGGGAGCAACACGCCCTCGATGTCGTCGGCCGGGTGGGTGACGGGGACGTTGAGGACGATCGATGGCCGTCCCGCACTCGAGAGATAGTCCCAGAGTGCCGGCCGGTCGACGTCCGCTCGAGAGACGAGCGCCCCCTCATCGGGATAGCCATCGTAGCGGAAAAAGCCGTACACGCCGTGGTGGCTGGGCTCACAGCCGGTGTACATCGATGGCCAGGCGCTGCCCGTCCAGGGGGGGTGTGTCGCCTCGAGCGGGGCCACAACCCCACGGTCGCGCAGGGAGGTCAGTGCCGGCAGCGATTCGGCGTAGCGCTCGAGGTATCGGCTGTCGAGGGCATCGAGGCCGATGACGACCGTTTTTCTGGGATCGGCAGTCATGGCTCACCCGACGAAGGCAAAGACGAGCGACGATCGGATTCGAACACGACGCAGATCGATGAAAAGACGAAGGCGCTCACACGGTGCATCGATTCCAGGGTTGGTCTACGGCGGTCTTTGTTAGCGATGTGGTACAGCACGGTGTGGAAAGACAGGGAGATCGTACACCGTGTACGGCCGCCGTACTGTTGGATGGCCGCCAGAAGATCAGAGGTATGCTGCGTCCCACCTGGTCGCCTTCCGGCGGTTTCCACAGTTGTTACAGACGATGCGTCCCATCGAATCCATCGCATTGTCGAGGGAGTCACAGTTTCCACAGTACCAGCCGTATCTGTCCGTGGCGTCTTCGTCGGCATAGGCCGCGTAGAACGGGGATGTCGACCCTCTGGCGGGTTCCCCGTAGCTGACGTAACACGTGGTCTCGCCATCGCTGACGGCTTCCTGTGCACGCCACTCATCGTCGACGTCACGCTCGGTTTCGACGTAGACGTGTTCGGTGTAGGTCTCCTCGCCGATCTCGAGGTCGCGGGCATCGACCTGTTCGAAGCCATGTCCCCGATAGAACTCGTTCCCGAACTCGTTGTCCGCGAGGACCACGCTCTGTAACTGGTCGGCTCCGGCGTCGAAGAGCGCCTCACGCGTCCGGACCAGGAGTCTGGGGCCGAGGCCCTGCCCACGGTGGTCGGGATCGACGTGGATCCACTGGATGCGGCCCGTCGAATGGGCTTCGCCGATCAACTGGCTCTGGGAGAACGCGACTACGGTCCCGCCGTCGACGATGACGCGGAAGACGCTGTGTTCGTCCTCGAGTTCATCCTCGAGGCCACTGTCGTCGCCGTACCACTGCTCGACCGCCGTCTCGATCGTCTCCGAATCGAGGAACGCACTGTAGGATTCCTCGAGTGATCGCGTTGCAATCGATCGGATTGTCTCGATATCGTCGATAGTGGCTTCACGAACGTCCATATCTGTTCGTTGGACGCCCCCATAGAAAATTGCTTCCTCGCTTCCCATGGCCCGAGTGTCGGATTCTTGGGATAATGGCGACTCGAGAAGGGGCTCTCGACCTCGATGAGTCATCTGATTTATGAGTATTCAGCGGTGATGGAACAGACGATTGGGTGGCATTCGTCCTCGGCCGTCTCATCCAGGCAGAACGGCCAGCTGAGGGGCTCACTGGCGAGGTTTGCTACCAGATGAGTCACCCGAACTCGGATCAGTCGGGTTCACTTCGGCACCGACGAGGGTGCCATACGCGCGTCGAAGTCGTTCGGAGAGCGCCTGATGGGAAATCCCGAGTTCGGACGCCAGTTCCTCCATCGAAATCTGGCGGGGGATGTTGAAGTAGCCCCGTTCGAACGCGGCATCGAGGGCTTCGTACTGTTCGGGTGTCAACCGCGTGGGTCCACTCGAGACCCTCGAGACGTCGGTCACGCGTGTCAGATCGACGGTGAGGCCCGCCTCGTCCAGTCGCCCGTGGGTCTCGACGAGGTCCTCCCGGTCCCGAAACCGCATCTTGAACTGCCACCAGCCGTCGACGCCAACGCCTTCGAGCAACGATCCATCCGAAGCGAGTAAGCAATCATAGATCTCCTGTGCAGCCGGTGAGTCAACGTCGTACAGCAGTCCATCGTCCGATCGGACCAGGAGATCGAACGAGTCGATCGTGGGATCCGCTCGAAAGGCTGCTTCGATCTCCTCTCGGCTGACGTCCGTGACCCAAATAGAGGGTAGGGTCTTCGATACCGCCGACTCGAGTTCGATGACTACCCCGGATGCGACGTCGAACGTCGTCGCCATGGTCGTCTCTCCGGCGGGAAGCCTGAACTCCGCAATAGTCGACATCACTACCTGTACATCACTGAGGGGTAAAACTGCTCCTTCGAGCAATCTGACTGTCTGCTCGGTCACACAGTCACGATCACTGGCTGATGTATCGGTCGTGATCGATCTCCTCGAGTGCTCGCTCGAGGGCTGCCACCCCAGGTTTCGACGCCCGTTCCGACTGTGCCAGCACACGAACCGGTTGCGTGCCAAGCGAGACGAACCCGAGATCGAGGCGATTTGCGGTCTCGGCCAGCCCGAGTGCGGCGTCTGCCTCGCCAGTTGCGACTTTTCGTGGCGGACTTTCGTACGCGCGCAACCCGACATCGAACCCATCGATTGCACTCGTCACCTCGTGACGGGGAACGTCTCGCTCGGTGGCCAGGTCAGCAACCGCCACACCGAGACTCGTCCGTAGCCCTGAGTCCGTCGTCCGATTCACGAACTGCAGGTCGCGTTCGACAAGATCGGCCACCCCCTCGAGGGCTGCCGGATTACCGGCCGGAACAACGAGGCCCCACTCACGATCCCACCGGCCGAGTTCCACCGCCTCGATAGCCGCTGCCCGACCCTCGAGCGGGCCTGCAACGACCACTGCGTCCGGTACTCCCTGCCGGAGCCGACGTAACCCCGGCCGGGAGCCGATGGGGAGATACCGTGGGTTCTCGAGGCCGTCGACGAGCCGGTTCATCGTCGGGTCGTCCTCCCCGACGACGAACACCGACGGGGGTCTGGTCTCCGGTGAAAACAGCGTCACGTCGACGGCTGCACCCGCCTCGAGATAGTCCGTATCGGCATCGACCTCGATGAGCCCGTCCGCATGGGCGAGACTGGTCGTCGCGCCGCTGCCTTTGTCGACGGGATACACCAGTGTCTCGCCCGTCTCATCACGGACGAGCCCGACGGGGACGAGCCGATGGCGACCCTGGTCCGAGCGTTCCTCTCGAGCCAGCGTGCCAGGCATGGTTGCGCGCTCGGGTTCGGGGATGCCAGCAGCCGTACGCAGTGCTGGCGCGACGAAGGTCCGAAACACCATCATCGCCGAGACGGGATAGCCGGGGAGGCCAACGTACGCCGACCCCTCGAGACGGCCGACGAGCATGGGTTTGCCCGGCTTGATACTCACCCCGTGGAGGAGCAGGTCGCCCTGTTCGTCGATCACCCGGTAGATGACGTCGACCGCACTGGCACTCGTCGACCCTGAGGAGAGCACCAGATCGCACTCGGCTGCGGCTTCCCGAAGGACCCGCTCCATCTCGTCCTGGTCGTCGCCTGCATGTGGGTACAGGACGGCTTCTCCCCCAGCGTCCTCGACACCGGCGGCGATGGTGTAGCTGTTGACGTCGAAAATCTCTCCTCGTTGGTGGTCGACGTCGCCTCCCGGCCGGACGAGTTCGTCACCGGTCGAGATGATGCCCACTCGAGGCCGCGAACGGACCGGCACTTCCTCCACTCCCAGCGCCGAAAGCAACCCGATCTCACGAGGTGTAATGCGCGTTCCCGGTCCGAGGGCACGCTCGCCGGCGGCGACGTCAGCCCCGGCAAACATGACGTTGTCTCCCGGGGCAACGCCGGTACGGATGAGCACCGTCTCGCCCTCACGGTCCGTCCGCTCCACAGGCACCATGGCGTCCGCGCCGTCGGGCATGACCGCACCCGTCGAAATCTCGACGGCCTCGCCCTCGCCGACCGTCACGGCGGTTTTCTCTCCCGCGTGCACGGCCCCGACCAACTCGAGCGTCGCCGGATCCGCCTCGTCAGCGCCGAAGGTGTCGGCCGCCCGAAGGGCGTAGCCATCCATACTCGAGCGGTCGAACCCCGGGACGTCGAGTTCGGCGTCCAGTCGTGTCACCAGCACCCGACCACGGGCCTCCTCGAGGGGGACCCGTTCGATGCCACCCTCGAGTGAGAGCGAGGCAATCGCCTCGTGGGCCGCCGCAGGCGTCGCCAGTTCCCGAAACTCCTTGCGTTCCATACCACTGGGTTCGGCTCGATACCCTAAAAACCTCGAGCGTTTGTCGCCTCGTGTTTATATACGATTGGGCGACCAGGGCCGGTATGACGTGAACACGTGCCCGGGTCGCCCTGTGGAGCGTGACGAATCGATCCGGCCCGACCAGCCCGTCACCAGTTCGCCAGCCAACCCAGCCGAGCCCTGTGGTGCTCGAGTTGCCGCTCACTGCTCCCACAGTTCGACAGCTACAGCCTCGCCCGCTGGAATTCCTTCCCGAGCCTCGGGGACGACGACCCACCCATCCGCGAGCGCCACGCTCGAGAGTACACCCGAACCGCTTGCTCGGGTCGGGACGGCTGTCAGATCGTCACCTGCTCCCTCGAGAGCGACCCGTGCGAAGGTCCGTGTCCCTGGTTCGGAGGGAATCTTTCGCTCGAGCGTTGCCTGCACGCTCGGGTGGGGTGCGGGTTCGGTTCCCTGGAGCCACGCCAGTACGGGTCTCAGAAACTGTACGGCGTTCACGATACAGGCCACGGGATAGCCGGGCAGTGCCAGCACGGGCGTCTTCTCGACGATCCCTATACAGACCGGATGCCCGGGTTTGAGTGCCACACCGTGGACGAGCACGTCCCCGAGATTGTCGATCACCTCCGGCAGCAAATCGCGTTCCCCGACGGAGGAGCCACCCGTCGTCACGATGACGTCTTTGGTCAGATCCCGTTGGATCGCGACGCGGAGACTTTCGGGGTCGTCCGTCACGATATCGCGGTGTGTCGACCGTCCGCCCCAGCGCTCGACCAGCCGTGAAACGGTGAGGCCGTTCGTTTCGATCACCTCTCCGGGCCCGGGATTCTCGTGGACAACCTCCTCGCCTGTGGGGATAACACCGACCGTCGGTTGGTCGGCAACGAGTGGTCGAGTGACGCCAACCGATCGGACCAATCCGAGGTCGGAAGGCCGGAGTCGATGGCCAGGTTCGTACAGTTTCTGCCCTGATTCGACGTCCTCACCAACCGGGGCGACGTTCTCGCCTTCGGCGACACTCTCGAGTACCTCGAGTTCTCCCGTGGCTTCGTACGATTCGACGTGCTCGATCATCACGACCGCGTCGGCGTCCGGCGGGAGTGCACTCCCGGTATGTACCCGGCGGGCGACCTGCGGCGCCACGGGCGTCTCGTAATCTGGCGTCGACTGTTCCTCGAGCACCGCGGGCGAACGGTCCGTCGCGCCGAAGGTGTCACTGGCACGAACGGCGTATCCGTCCATCGCTGCGCGTTCGTAGTGGGGGACGTCCACGGCGGCGGTGATCGATTCGGCCAGCACCCGCCCGTCGGCGCGCTCGAGTGGAATTCGGTTTCGCTCACACGCCACGTCGTGTTCGTCGATCGCTGTCTCGAGTACAGATCTGGCCGTTTCGACCCGGGTCCTGACTTTGAACCCCGATTCGGTTCGATCGCTGTCGACACCGTCCATATCCAGAGAGGGGCGACCAATCGTCAAAAACGTGCGGGTCGCCCCCAGCCGTTGCTCGTCTTCTCTCTCGGTATGCCCAGGGAGTGACACGTACGCTAAGACGAGTGAGTGACCTGTCCAAGGATACGGCACCGTTGGTGGTATAAATTCTCATTGCTCTACCTATCTCTATTGTAACCAGTTTCGTCCGTGGGTCGGTGAGGCCACGGCCATCACGACTTGCCACCGTCGTATCAACCGCGACCGCGGCCTTTTTCGTATCGGCGTTCGAACCTGTAGCTATGTCAGCGCTCCGTGACGCCCTGCGGGACCTCTCAGATGCCGTGTTTTTCGATCTCCTGGAGAGCGATGACGCCTACCTCCTGGTTATCGACGTCCCAGGTGTCTCCGCCGAGACGATCGATGTCGCCGTCGAGGACGACCGGATCTTGATCGAGGCCCGGCGAGAGAAGACCCTCCCCGGCGACTATCAGTACCTCGAGGAAAACCGCTCGCTGTTCGTCGATGCCGACTTACCCCTCCCGTCCGACGCGAGCGAGGACGACGCCGCGGCCGTCGTCGACCGTGGCGTCCTCGAGCTCACGATCCCGAAGCGGGCCGGGATCGATGAGACGACGATCGACGTCATCGACGAAGAATCGACAACGGAGCGTGCCGATGAGTAACGCGAGGTGAGGACTCTGGCATTGCTCCGTGCGTACCGGCGTTTTTTCGTCGTTGCCTGGCACTTTCTGCCGCTGCTGGTCGCCTATGCTCGTGACCGGCGGCGGTGGCTGCTGTTCGGTCGGCCACGACGGGTCGGCCCGACGACACAACGGCGACGAGCAGAAGTCTTACTCGAGTCGTTGTTGACGCTCGGGCCGACGTTCATCAAACTCGGACAACTCCTCTCGACACGACCGGACATCCTGCCGCCCGCCTACATCGAGGTTCTCTCGGCGTTGCAGGACGAGGTGCCGCCAGCCGACTGGGAGGACGCTCGCGTCGTCATCGAAGAGGACATCGGACCGGTCGAGACGGTGTTCGACGAGTTCGACACCGACTCGATCAGCGGTGCGAGCCTCGGCCAGGTGTACGTGGCGTCCGTCGATGGCGAGGCGGTGGCGGTGAAGATCCGTCGGCCCGATATCGAAGCGCTGGTCGAGTCCGATCTGCGGGTCATCCGGTGGTCCCTGCCGATTCTGATGCGTTTTGTCGGCGAGTCACGGTCGTTCTCCCTCGAGAATCTCGCCGATGAGTTCGCCAAGACGATCAGAGAGGAGATGGATTACAGCCGAGAGGCCGCGATGCTCAAAGAAATCAAGTCGAACTTCGCGGATGACGATCGGTTCGTCATCCCGACGGTGTTCGATGAGTACTCGAGCAAGCGTGTCCTGACGATGGAGTACGTCGGTGGGACCAAGATCAATCGGGTGGACGAACTCGATGAGCGAGGGATCGACCGGGGACAGGTCGCCGAGAACCTCCAGCGATCGTACTTACAGATGATCATCGACGACGGTGTGTTCCATGCCGATCCCCATCCAGGGAACCTGGCGGTGACCGATGCGGGCCAGATCATCTTCTACGATTTCGGGATGAGTGGCCGGGTCGACTCGTTCGTTCAGGGGAAAATCGTCGAGTTCTACATTGCCGTTGCGAACCAGGATACCGATGCGATCCTGGATACACTCATCGAAATCGGTACACTGAGCCCTGAGACGGACAGGGCCGTGATGGCGGATGCGGTGGAACTGGCCATTGCGGACGCCCGAGGGGAGGATATCGAGGACTACCGCGTCCAGCAGATCATCGGCCAGATCGAGGACTCGATCTACGAATTCCCGTTCAGACTGCCAAAGAATTTGGCGCTCGTCCTGCGCGTCGCAACCGTCGTCGAAGGGGTGTGTGTCACCTTAGATCAGGACTTCGACTTCATCGAGACAGCCACAGAGTACCTCACCGAGCAGGGCTACCGGGAGGAATCGATCCAGCGAGTCATCGAGGAATCTGCCGGACAGTTCCGAGATGCCGGACGCTCGATGGTTCGCGTCCCCCCGAAACTCGAGCGAACGCTCGACCGGCTCGAGCGGGACGACCAGTTCGTCAGAATCGGCGTCGAGGACTCGGATCGGGTATTTGCGAAACTGGCCAAACGACTGATCTATGGAATGTTGCTCACGATGTCGACGTTCGCGACGGGTGTGCTCTACGCGCTCAATGCACCCGAGGCATCGATCATCGCGGCCGTCGGGTCCGCGTTCTTGCTGTTCTTACTGTTCCGGTCGTTCCGGGGACCGCGGGCGATTCGAGCGAAACCGCAGTTTACTCGCCAGAATCTTAGAGAGCGTCAAGAGGAGTAGGAGGGACGGGCCGCGCAGTCGGTCGCCTTGTCCAGCGGTCTGGGTTTGCTGTTCAATTGTTGCGCGGTGAGCGCGCACGTCGGATCGTCGCCCCATCTCTGATTTTGTCCGTACAGTCGGGACAGACCCGTGGATTGTCCACTCCATTGGGCGTGAATACTCGAGCGTACGCATCGGTGACGAAGGAGCCACAGTTCTGACATTCCGGCATAGTACTGTATTGATCCGTGAGCAGTAGGATGTAATAATTGTATCGATGGTGGGTGTATAAAAATTCGGTTGGTGTGGTGCGTGTCACAGGCACGGCGCTTGTCTCACGCCCTCGCGTTACTCTCTGACTGGCGCTCAGTGCCTGGTCGAATCGCGAGTATGCGGTCTGTGGGTGAACAGTTTCGGTTGTCACTTCCTTGGCAGCGCACGAAACTGCTACCCACGAGGGGTGGTTACAATCGAGGGTCCCACCCACAGACGGTACAGGCGGCCGCGGACTCATCGTGAAGACCGCCACAGTCCGGGCACTGCTTTTTATTATAGTCTCGTTCCCACCCTGTCGGTTCTACCGAGTGGCCGCGGTCGGCAAGGAACTGGTCAAAAACCTCGTCACCGGCACCGTTGGGTGAAGATGCCATAGTTAACGTATAGCACACCACACACATAAATCAATTGGTGGGGTCAGATGGTGACACCTGTCTATCATCGTGACCGCGGATTTTTCTGCCTGCTCACGAAACCAGCAGGTATGAGCGATTTACGCCTCAATCCGACCCAACTCGACCGCTACTCGAGACACGTCATCATGGACGAGGTCGGACCTGAAGGCCAAAGGCGACTCCTCGAGGGATCGGTGCTGGTCGTCGGCGCGGGCGGCCTCGGATCGCCGGCGATTCAGTATCTCGCGGCCGCAGGTGTTGGCCGCCTCGGTATCGTCGACGACGACGTCGTCGAACGGTCGAACCTTCAGCGACAGATCGTCCACGCCGACAGCGACGTGGGGCGACCGAAAGTCGAGAGCGCTCGAGCGTACGTCACGGCGTTGAACCCCGACTGTACGGTCGAGGCACACGAGACGCGGTTGACCCCAGAGACGGTTGGTGGGTTGGTCGATCAGTACGATATCGTCCTCGATGCGAGTGACAACTTCGCGACACGGTACCTGCTCAACGATTACTGTGCGCTCACCGAGACCCCCCTCTCACACGGCGCAATCTATCGGTTCGAAGGGCAAGTGCTGACGATTCCGAACGATCCGGACGCCACACAGCCATGCTACCGGTGTGTGTTCCCCGAGGCACCCGAACCAGGCACCGTCCCGGACTGTGCGACGACGGGCGTACTCGGTGTGCTCCCCGGGACCGTCGGCTGTATTCAGGCGACTGAGGTTGTCAAGCTCCTGCTCGAGTCGGGCGATTCACTCGCCGGTCGCCTCCTTCTGTACGATGCGATGGCGATGACGTTCGAGACCGTCGAGATCCTGCAGAACCCGGACTGTCCGGTCTGTGGGGAGGAGCCGGCAATCGAGTCGATCGAGGAGGTCAGTTACGAGGAAACCTGTTCGATTCGAGCAGCGAACTAACACACGCTACTCTTGAGCCAGGGGATCGAAGCCGTCGACTGGATTGACCGAATAGTCGACTGTGAGCACGTCTTTTGTCGCCCGGATCTTGCCAACGAACGTCGAAATGTCGCTGAGTTCGCCCTCGAGTACGAACAGTTCCATACAGCAGTGATCGCCGACGTGGGTGTGGAAGTTCGAGGAGACGAGCGATTCGTGTTCGTGACGCAGGTGCATCATCTTCTCTTCGACACTCGTGGTTTCGTAGTCGAAGAGGACGGTGACGATCGCCATCAGTTCGCGCTCTTCGAGTCGCGTATCCTGAAACTCACCGAGGAGGTTCCGAGAGGCTTCTCTGACGACTTCGCTGCGGCCGGTGTAGCCGTGGTCGTCTGCAAACTGGTCGATCCGCTCGAGGAGTTCGTCGGGCATCGAAACGCTGACAACAGCCATATAATAATTCAGCCCCATTCAACTATTAAGGCTTATCATATCGGGTCGGTCAGCAGGGCCGTTGCCGGCGCTGCCTTTCACCAGTAGTGTGGAACGGAATCGCTACTCG